>NZ_JAINZO010000001.1:1248395-1400788 GCF_020179605.1 Geomonas agri | reverse complement strand
GTCCTTGCTGGGGGGGTGTGGTATTGTTGTCGGTACCGTTGGCCCCCCGGGCCCCCCCCCCCCCCCCCCCCCCCCCCCGGTGGGCGAGGGGGGGGCTGCTGCTTAGCTCGTGCGCCATCACCGCTGCCTCCTCTCCCACGGGGGAGAGAGAGGCAGAGGCGAAGTTCATTATATTACTGGATGAATTTGCCGGATGCCAGATCTTTCTGCGGCAGGTGCGGTGCGATGGCAGCTTTACTCGGTGACGCTGCGGATGGATGTCTCTATGCCATCCATGAGGATGGCGAGCTCATCCAGCGAGATGGAAAGGGGAGGGAACACTACGATCACGTTGCCTAGAGGGCGAATGAAGAGGCCGTGCTTGCGTGCTTCCAGGCAGACCCTGACCCCGACGCGCTCTTCCCAGTGGTACGGCTCACGGCTGTGGCGGTCGCGCACCAGCTCGATGCCGGCGATCATCCCTTCCTGGCGCACGTCGCCCACGTGGGGCAGTTCCATGAGACGCTGCAGGCGGTCCTGGAGGTAGTCGATCTTATCGGGGAGTTGTTCCAGCAGGCGGTCCTGCTCGAAAAGGTCGAGGCTGGCCAGCGCGGCGGCGCAGGCGATCGGGTTGCCGGTGAAGGTGTGGCCGTGGAAGAAGGTCTTAAGTTCACTGTAGGCGCCCCAGAAGGCGTCGTAGACCTTGCGGGTGGTGAGGGTCGCCGCGAGCGGCAGGTACCCGGCCGAGATCCCCTTGGAGATTGCCATGATGTCCGGGGTCACCCCTTCCTTGCCGCAGGCAAACATGGCACCGGTACGACCGAAACCGACCGCGACCTCGTCGGCGATCATGAGGACGTCGTAGCGGTCACAGAGTTCGCGCACCCCCTTAACGAAGCCCGGAGGCTGTACGATCATGCCGCCGGCTCCCTGCACCGACGGTTCGATCACCAGGCCCGCGAGTTCGTGCGCGTGCTCCTGCATGAGCCGCTCCAGTTCCTGGAGGCACAACAGTCCGCAGCTGTGGCAGTCCCCCTCCGGGGAGAGGGCGCAGCGGTAACAGTAAGGGGAGGGGGCCTTGATGGTCGGGAAGAGCAGCGGGGCGTACACCTCGTGGTAGATGGCGATGCCGCCCACGCTCATGGAGCCGACCGTGTCGCCGTGGTAGGCGTTGTCGAAGCGGATGAACTTCTGCTTCTGCGTGTTGCCGGTTTGCTGCTGGTACTGGAAGGCCATCTTGACCGCGATCTCGACGGCGGTCGAGCCGTTGTCGGAGTAGAAGACCTTGGCAAGTCCCGGAGGGGCGATGTCGATCAGGCGCTTGGCCAGCAACGCGGCGCGGTCGTTGGAAAGACCGAGCAGGGTGGAATGTTCCAGTCGGTCTACCTGTTCCTTGACCGCTTCGTTGATTTCCTTGCGGCAGTGGCCGTGCACGTTGGTCCATATGGCGGCCACCCCGTCCAGGTAGCGGTTCCCGTCCGAGTCGATGATGTAGGAGCCTTCCCCCTTGGTGATGATCAGGTTCTCGGCGTTTTCCCATTCGCTCATCTGGGTGAAGGGGTGCCAGAGGTATTCGCTGTCGTAGCGTCTCAGCGTCTCGGTATCCAGTTCGACCATATCGTCCTCCAAAAAAGAGCCACCGCCGCGCACTGGGGCGTCAAGCGGTGGTCCAAGTCGCGATGAAGTTTCTGTCAGTCAGGTAGTGCCGTCAACGTAGAACATCGAACGGCTGGTTATTCAAACATCTCCCTGAGCATGATTCCGGTGGCCGGCATCTGCAGCAGCCGGTCGGCGAGGCTCGTGACCAATTCGCGCTCGTTCTCGGCCTGGAGATCAGGGAAGAGCCCGAGGAGTTGCGAGCCGGACAGGGAATCGATCATGTGCGGCGCGTAGGACTCAGCCTGGTCCGGGGTATCCGGGTAGCGGTTCACGATGACCCCTTTCACCTTAAGCCCCAGCGTACGCGCCGTGAAAGTGGTGAGCAGGGTGTGGTTGATGGTGCCCAGGTTGGGACGGGCAACGACGGCGATAGGAAGCCCCAGGTGCAGGGCGAGGTCGGCCACCAGCAGCCCCCCCGCGAGGGGGACCATCAACCCGCCGGCCCCTTCAACGATGACGAAATCGTACTGCGCGGCAAGCCTCTGGTAGGCCTCCTTGATGACGTCGAAGCTGATGCGCACGCCGTCCTGGCTGGCCGAAACCGAAGGCGCCAGGGGCGCCCGGAGCAGGTAGGGAGCGACGTCCTGCGTCACCGGGATGCCGGCGGCGAAGGCGAGCAGTTCGGCGTCTTCCGAGACCAGGGCCCCGTCGCGTTCGATGCAGCCGCTGGTTACCGGCTTCATTACGGCGACGCTGTGGCCCATCCGGCGCAGCAGCATGGCGATGGTTGCAGACGCAATCGTTTTTCCCACACCGGTGTCGGTACCGGTGATGAAGATGCTTTTGGCAGGCATATCTGTGTCCTTTCGGAATTTACTCTAGTGCGCGCACATCACCGTGGTGAGGCCGAGGTCGCTGAACATGGTCAGGTCGGTGTCGACGTTGCGCCCGGCGGTGGTGAGGTAGTTGCCGATCATGGTGCCGTTGGCGCCGGCGAAGAAGATCCATGATTGCAGGTCGCGCAGGTTCTTTTCGCGGCCGCCGCAGATGGTGATCCGTTTCTGGGGCAGGATGAGGCGATAGATAGCGATGGTTTTCAGGCACTCCTGTGCGGTGATGTTGCGGGCACCCTCGAGCCTGGTCCCCTCGATCGGGTTCAGGAAGTTCATCGGCACCGAGTCGACGTCGAGTTCCTTGAGCGTGAAGGCCATCTCCACACGCTGTGCCGCACTCTCGCCCATGCCGAAGATGCCGCCGGAGCAGACCTTGACGCCTGCCTTCTTCACCGCGCGGACGGTTTCCACGTCTTCCCGGTACTCGTGGGTGGTGCAGATGTTGGGGAAGAAGCTCTCTGCGGTCTCAAGGTTATGGTGGTAGGTATCCATCCCCGCTTCCTTAAGTTTCAACGCGGTCTCCTCGTCGATGATGCCGAGCGAGCAGGACGGGAGGATGGTGGTTTCCTTGCGGATACGGCGCAGGGCGGCGAGGATCTGCTCCAGTTCCTGGCCTTTGACCGTGGTGCCGCTGGTGATGATGCCGAAGCAGGCGGAGCCGTTGGTCTCGGCCGTCTTGGCGCATTCGACCATCTGCTCTTCCTGGACCAGGGGGTACACCGGCGCGTCGGTGCTGTGATTTGCGGATTGAGCGCAGAAGGCGCAGTTCTCGGCGCAGCGGCCGGACTTGGCGTTGATGATAGAGCAGAGGTGCACCTCGTTGCCTACGAAGTGTTCCTTGACGCGGCTAGCGGCGCGGAACAGGTCGTAGAGCTCGGAGCCCTGCGCGTCCGAGAGGCGTACCGCCTCCTCCTGGGTAACGGAGCCGCCCGCGATGATTCTTTCTGCTATTTCAGCGATGATTTTTTCCATGAGATCCTCCAGCGGGTGATTTAGCACGCGCGAGAGGTGCTTGTCAACCAATTCAGGCAACGTGGTTGACGAATATGCAAAGGAGGGGTGTACTGGTTTCCCTCGCCCTCCGGGAGAGAGGCAGGGTGAGGGCGCCGGCAGATGCGTAGCGGTTGGAACTGGGCAGGAAGAGCTAAAGCTCCTCGGTCGTAAATGCGACTACGTCGTCGATGCTGTCGGCATCGAGCAGTACCATCACCAGTCGATCCAAGCCCAGCGCAATCCCCGCAGCTTCCGGCATATCGGCGAGGGCGGCGAGAAACTTCTCGGGCATGGGATAGCCGTGTTTGCCGTTGCTGGCCCGTTCAGCGGCTTCCGTCTCGAAGCGCGCGCGCTGCTCCACCGGGTCGATCAGCTCCGAAAAAGCGTTGGCGATTTCCAGCCCACCGAGGTAGAGCTCGAAACGCTCGGCCACGGAAGGATCCTTGGCGTTCAGGCGGGCCAGGGCGGAACAACTGGCAGGGTAATCGTAGATGAAGGTGGGGCGGCCGATGCCGAGTCGCGGTTCAATTTGTTCGACCATGAGCTCGTCGAAGGTTCCAGCGGCCAGCGCCGTTTCAGCGCTCGTGCCGGTGTAGCGCAGGAACGCGTCGCGCACGGTGATCCGCTCCCAGGGAAGGGAGAGGTCGATCTTGGCGCCGCGATAGGTGATGCTGTCGATGCCGGCTGCCGCCCGGACCAGTTCCTCGGTCTCGTCCATCAATACGCGGTAGTCGGCCTGGGCGCGGTACCACTCGAGCATGGTGAACTCGCTCAGGTGGCGGGTGCCGCGTTCGCCGGCGCGCCAGCAGCGGCATATCTGGAAGATACGGGAATAGCCGGCGGCCAGCAGTCGCTTCATGCACAGCTCAGGGGAGGTCTGCAGGAACCAGCCGTCACTGGGAATGGCGTCGATCTGCGCCTCCGGGGCGGGAGCAGGTATACGAAAAGGGGTCTCGACTTCGAGATACCCCTTTCCCTGGAAAAACATCCTGATCCTGGTGAAGATCGCGCCACGCTGGGCCAGGGCCTGTGAGCGCCTGGCCAGTGGCCAACTTCCCGTCATGGCTACCCCTTGACCCTGGTGGAGTACTCGCCGGTACGGGTGTCAATGGTGATGAGCTCGCCTTCTTCGATGAACGGCGGCACGCGCAGGACGTAGCCGGTTTCGACGGTTGCAGGCTTGGAATCGCTGCCGGAGGTGTCGCCCTTGACCCAGGGGTCGGTCTGAACAACGCGCAGGTTGACGAAGTTCGGCACGTCCACGCCGATTGCCTTCTCCCTGAACAGGAGCACGTCCACCTGGAGGTTGTCGATCAGGTAGTTCTTGGCGTCACCCATGGCGTCTTCGCTGATGTGGATCTGTTCGAAGGTGGTGTTGTCCATGAAGCAGTAGTGATCGTCTTCCTTGTAGAGGTACTGCATCACGCGGTCTTCCAGGCTGGCGGGCTCGAAGGTCTCGCCGGAGCGGTAGGTGCGGTCCAGGGTGGAGCCGGTGATCATGTTCTTCATCTTGGTGCGGTAAAGAGCCTGCCCTTTGCCCGGCTTGGCGAAGTCGAAGTGGGTGATGATGTAAGGCTCGTTGTCGATGGTGATCTTCAGGCCTTTTCTCAAATCGGCTGCAGTGTACATTGGTTCTTCCTCTTGTTACTGTGAGATTGAATAAAGGTTCAGTGTGCTGCGCGCGGGGCACGCAGCTAAACCGGTATTGGGTCCTATGTTATCCGTATGTGCCTTGCAGCGATGCTGAGAGTGGCAGGGACAGACGCCGGTGACGTACGGGGAAGGGATTATTTGGCGCGATAGGTGATGCGGCCGCGGCTGAGGTCGTAGGGAGAGAGCTCCACGGTGACCTTGTCGCCAGGCAGGATCTTGATGAAAAACTTCCTCATCTTGCCGGAGATGTGCGCCAGCACCATGTGGTCGTTTTCCAGCTTCACCTTGAACATCGCGTTGGGAAGCGGCTCGATGACCGTCCCTTCTACTTCAATTGCTTCTTCCTTGCTCATTTTTGCTCCTGAGAGTTTGTGGCATCTTTTAACAATCTGTGAGTCTACAAATTTTTCCTGCAAAAAGCAAGCTGCATTTCACCGCTACTACCTTTTTCCCTTCGATATCATCGCTATTTACAGAACTCCCATAACATGCTAAAAAAAGGACCAGAATTTTCCAAGGAGCACCGACTTTACATGCAAAAACTGATCAGGGAGATCCCGCTGTCCAACGGGCTCACCGTTCGCTTCTTCGATGCCACGCGCCGCTACTTCGGCGATTACCACCAGGTCCGCATACAGATATGCTGCGAAGTTCCGCTCACGCCTGATCTCTTCCCCGACGACGATTCCCACCAGGCCGCCTGCAAACTGCTTGGCGCCAGCGTGGTTTACAAGAAAGAGATCGAGCACCAGGGGGTGCCCACACTCGCCATCGATCAGACCGTGGAGCGGGTCATTGCCGACTTCGCCGCCCATTCCCTTGGTTACTTCAATACACCGACCTTTCCCAGGAAACTGGTTCAGTCCGAACTGAGCCGCGCCAGTGGGCGCAGGACCGGCTTCGTGCCGCGCGGTATCAATGGCTGATCCGGTCGTCGCTATCGAGAGTCTTTGTTACGGCGGTGCCGGTTTTGGCAGGATGGACGGCAAGGCGTGTTTCGTCCCGTTCACCGCTCCCGGTGACCGTGCCCGGATCAAGGTGGTGAAGGACAAGCGCTCCTTTATCGAAGGGGAACTGCTAGAACTGGTCGAGTCATCCCCGCTGCGCGTCCCCCCTACCTGCCCGGTCTTTGGCCAGTGCGGTGGCTGCGACTGGCAGTTCCTGCCCTATCCGGAGCAGGTGCAGCAAAAGGGCGCCATTTTCGCGGACACCCTGGCGCGCATCGGCAAGGTGCCCAGGGACAAGGTGCTGCCGGTCCTGGCGTCACCCGCCGACTTTGGCTATCGCTCGCGGGTGCAGGTGAAGGTCACGGAGCGTGCAGGCCGGGTGCAACTTGGCTTTTTCCGCACCGGTTCCCATGACGTCGTCGACTTCGGCGCCGGCTGTCCGCTGGCCCACTCCCAGTTGAACCGCATGGCGGCGGAATTCCGCGAACTGCTGCCGACGTTGCCTCAGCTCGAATGGATACACCAGATCGACCTCTCCATCGGCGACAACGGTGAGGGGATCGCCATCGTGCACAGTAGGGGAGGGGGCAGCGCCCTGGTCGAGCGCCTGGCCCGGGACCGGTCTCAACTCCCCTCTGTTGGCGGTGCCTTCGTGTCGGCCGGGCGCAAGGGGGAACTGGAGCGGGCCTTCGGCATCGAAGCGCTGACCTACCGGGTCCCCGCCGGGATCACTCCCGGGTCCAAGGAACTGCGGCTTCGTTTCGGGCGGGGCGGTTTTTCACAGGTCAACTACCGGCAGAACCTGGCACTTATAAGTACTGCATGCGCGTGGGCCGGGCTGACCGGACAGGAGCGGGTGCTCGACCTTTACTGCGGCAACGGCAATATTTCGCTGCCGCTGGCGCAGAGCGCGGCCCGGGTGCTCGGCATCGAGGGGTACGGGCCGTCCATCGTCGACGCGACCGCCAACGCAGAGGCGAACGGCATCGAAAACGTTGATTTCCAGGTTGGCGACGCGGCCCAGGCCGTCAGGCGGCTGGTAAAGCGCAAGGAGTGCTTCGACCTGGTGGTGCTCGATCCACCGCGGGGAGGCGCCGAAGCGGCTGCCGAACTGACCGGCCTGGCGCCGCAAAAGATCATCTATGTATCGTGCGATCCGGCCACGCTGGCCCGCGATCTCGCTTCACTTTGCAACAATGGGTACCAGGTGACCCGCTCTCAACCGGTGGACATGTTCCCCCAGACCTACCACCTCGAGAGCGTCACCGAACTGGTACGCCTATAAAATATCAATCCACTTATTGGAGGCTGCATGTTTTTCGGACTGTTCGGCAAGAAAGATTTTCGTCACTACCAAAACCAAGGGGCCAAGCACCTCGCCGCTGAGCGTTACGCCGACGCGCGCGTCGATTTCCAGGAAGCGCTCAGGCTGTGTCCCGCTGAAGCCTCCCACGACGCGGCTGCCATCCGGCAGGGCTTGGATCAGGCCGGCAACAAGCTGGGCGAGTTGAACCTGGAAGAAGGGGAACACGCCCTGCGCGCCGGTGAAGCTCAGAAGGCCTACGACCATTTCTGCCTTGCCGCCGACCTCGCAACCGATCCCGCCATCAAGACGCGCGCCCATACCGCTGCCGCCAAACTAGAACAGCCTGAAAGCCAGGCCGCTGCCGCCAAGCTGGAGCAGCCCGAAAGCCCTGCCGCTGCCGCCAAGCCGGCCGCAGCACCGGCAGGGGCTGGCAACTACAAGCCCCACGGCGGCGGGTCCTGCACCACCTGCAAGGGGCACGGCGATCACCATCACGAGGAACCCGCGCCCATGGAAATGAGCATGTCGGAGGAGGACCAGTTCTTCCTCATGATCCAGCCGCTCCCGGGCGACCTCCCCGGCCGCTACGCAGAACTCGGCCCCAACTTCGCCAAGGCGTACCTCATGATTCATGATGGCAACGACCGCGATGCCTTCCCCATTTTGCAAGAAATGTTGTTATCTTGTGAAAATGACATTGTATTATACGAAGTGGCACTTATAATGTTCCGTGCGGGGCAAATTCATGAGAGCGAAACGCTGCTAAATCGCGCACTGGCACTGAATCCGCAAAACGCAGCCGTCTACATGGCGCTGGTTCAATTGTTTGCCGGTGGCGGGCGCTACCCGCAGGCGATAGCCACGGTGCAGAAAATGCTGGAACTGGATATTCTCCCGGACCAGGCCCAGTTCATGCTGGGCGAGTTGCACGAGACCATAGGCGATATAGATCGCGCCATGGAATTGTGGACCAAGTCGCTGGAATCTCCCAGCATGGCCAAGGCTGCCGCCGAGCGGCTCATCCCGATCCTCAACCGCCAGGGCCGCAGAGACGACGTGAAGTACCTATCCAAAAAATATTTAAAGGGATGTTGTTAAAAGAAGCTGGTTTCCGGAGGTGGACAATGAACAAATCGGAACTCATTGAATCTCTCGCAGCTAAAAAGACGCTCTCCTTCAAGAAGGCAGAGGAAGTTGTCAACGCCGTCTTCGCCTCGATGACCGAGGCCCTTCTTTCCGGTGACCGGATCGAGATCAGGGGCTTTGGCAGCTTCGTCGTGAAGGAGTACGACGCCTATACCGGCAGGAATCCCAAGACGGGCGAATCCATCTCCGTCAAGGCCAAGAAATTACCCTTCTTCAAGGTCGGTAAAGAGCTCAAGGAGAAGGTCTCCGGCTAGCCCTTTCCGCCCTTACCGTCAGGGGATAAACGGAATTTCGACACCACCACTGCGCCCGCCGGCCGCCACGGCCGACGGGCGCCCATTATTCTCGGAGCGTCTTTAGCCTTAACCTTGCTGGACTGGCCTTACCATGTTCCCCACCTCTTGGTCCTATATCGTCGAGGCTCTCGGCGGCCTGGCGCTGTTCATACTCGGCATGCGCACCATGTCGGAGGGACTGCAAAAGGTAACCGGTGAGCGTCTGCGCCGCTTGCTGGAGCGGACCACCGGAAACCGCCTCGCCGCCCCCCTGATCGGCAGCTGCCTCGCCTCCATCCTGCAATCTGGTTCCGCGGCCTCCGTGCTCGTGGTCGGTTTCGTGAACGCCGGGCTCCTGTCCTTGTACCAGGCACTGGGCGTGCTGCTTGGTACCGGCATCGGCACCACCCTCGCCATACAGTTCATCGCCTTCCGCGTCACCACGCTGGCACTCCCCGCCATTACCATCGGCGTCTTCCTCAACTTCTTCTCCCGCAGGCGCAAGCTCGCCGAAGCGGGGGGGATGCTTTTAGGGATCGGCCTAGTGTTCTTCGGCCTCTCCATCCTGGAAGGGGCCTGTCTGCCGCTCAGCGAAAGCGCCATCATCGCAGGGTTGCACCAGGGACTCCCCTCGCTGCGTCTTGTCGCGGTGCTGCTCGGCGCACTGTTAACCTTCCTGGTGCAGTCGGGGAGCGCCACGCTGGGTATTGCCATCGCACTTGCGTCGGCGGGGGTCCTCTCGTACGATGCCGCCATTGCCATGGTGATCGGCGAGGTGGCCGGGGCGGCCCTGATCCCGCTCATAGCCTCCATCGGCGGCAGCCAGACCGCCAAGCGCGCCGTGGTCATCTACCTCGGCATCAGCCTGGTGGCCATCTCGCTGGCGCTCATCTTCTTCCCGTTGTTCCTGAAGGCCGTGGCATTGGTGTCTCCGGGGGACCTCTCCCTGCTGCATCGCGGCGCCCCACCGGAAGCGGTGGTGCAGGCCCTGCGCCCCCACATCGCGCGGCACCTGGCCAATGCCCATACCGTTTTCACGGTGGCGTCGCTGTTCATCTTCCTTCCCACTATCGGCTTTTTCGCCCGTTCCGCCGAAGCCCTGCTCCCCACCAGGCGCTCCGAGAGCGAGCCACGTCCCCGCTTCATCGACGTCCGCGTCATCAAGACCCCGACCATCGCACTGGTGCAGGCCTGGAACGAACTGGCCAGGATGGGGGAGATCGCGGCGGCCATGTACACGGAACTGGTGTCGCAGTTTGACGGCTTCAACCCCAAGGTCGCCGCCGCCGTGCGTGACAAGGAGGTGGTACTCGACGTGTTGCACCGCGACATGTCCCAGTTCCTGGTGGCACTTTCCCGTGAGACGCTCTCCCTGGAGCGGGCTGTCGAAATACCGACCATGCTGGAACTGGTGAACGAAATCGAGCAGGTCGGCGACCAGGCCGAGGCGATCCTTAACTACCTGATGCGCAAGAAAGAAGAGCGGCTCAGGTTCTCGGCCAGCGCCATGGAAGAGTTGAAACGGGTCGCGACCAAGGTGGGTGAGGTGGTAACCCTGTGCGAAGCTGCCGTGAAGGGGGACGAGGTCCCGGACCTGACCGCTCTCAAGCTCGAGATCGCCTCGCTGGAGAGCGAACTGCAGGCAAGCCACCTGCGCCGGCTCAAAAGCGGTAAATGCAACATCGTTGCGGGGCTCTTGTTCAGCGACATCATCGTCAGTTTTTCCAAGATCTCGCAACTCTGCTTCTCCATCATCGCCCAAAGGAAAGGACTTAATCCATGACCGGAAAAGTAGCCGCCATCGACCTCGGCACCAACACCGCGCGGCTTCAGATCGCCACCCGCAACCCGTACCACCAGGTGCTTTTGAAACGCATCATTACCAGGCTGGGGGGCGGTTTCACCCGCGAGACCGGGCTCTCACCGGAGGCGCAGGAGCGATCCCTGGCCGCGCTTAAGGAGTTCGCGGCCGACATGGCCAGCCACGGCGTAGTGCGACTCAGGGCGGTAGCGACCTCTGCGGTGCGCGACGCCAAAAACGGCGCCGAGTTCTGCAACCGCGTCCTGGAAGAGACCGGTATTGCCCTCGAGGTCATCGACGGCAACGAGGAGGCTATGCTCACCTTGCGGGGCGTCGCCTCGATCCTGGACAACAAGGATGACGACCTGGCTGTGTTCGACGTGGGCGGGGGGAGCACCGAGTACACCCTGGCCGCGGCGCAAAAACCGCTGTTTTCCCGCAGCCTCCCCATAGGGGTGGTGCGCCTCACCGAGGGGAAAGCTGGGGCGGCCGAAATGGAAGACAAGATCCGGCGCGAACTGCGCAAGTTTGCCAGCGAACTGGCGGGGGAGGGGCTTGACGAGCGCTTCAGTGGGGCGACCCTGGTGGGAACGGCCGGAACTGCGACCACCCTGGCCGCCATCGACCTTGGCATGACCGACTACGACTACAAAAAGGTCAACAACCACACCTTGCCCCTGGCCAAGGTCGAGGCGATGTTCGAGCGACTGCTCCCCCTCACGCCGCAGCAGCGCCTGCAGGTGCCGGGCCTGGAACCGGGGCGGGAAGACCTGATCATCGCGGGCATCCTGGTGGTGCTCACCACCATGCGCGAATTCGGTTTCCGCACCTTCAAGGTTAGCGACTCGGGACTGCTGGAAGGATTGATCCTGGGAGTGTGACCGCTTCGGGCTTTTCTTTTGACAACACGGTGATGGACGCTATACTCATTAACCGTTCGACGACACATGTTTAATGCACCGGTTGCCTCCGTCCTTCCTTCGGGTAGCGGTTCGGCCTCCCTTTCTCTCCGAAGGAGCCTCCTGGCGATGTACCTCAGTCGTGATGCGTACAAAAAGATCATAGAAGACCTGCGTGACGGCCTCTATATCGTCGACACCGACAGGAAGATTATCTTTTGGAACCATGCCGCCGAAAGGATCTCCGGGTACAGCGCCGAAGAGGTGATCGGCAAGCCGTGCGCTGACAACATCCTGTGTCATGTCGACGACGTAGGCCTTAACCTCTGTTGCAGCGAATGCCCCCTCGCCTCGACCATCGGCTCCGGTACTCCCCACGACGCGCAGGTGTTTCTACACCACAAGAGCGGCCACCGGATCCCGGTGCTGGTTCGCGTCATGCCGCTCACCGACGAAAACGGCACGGTGATAGGCGGCGTGGAGATGTTCTCCGACAACAGCGGCCAGGTCGACAACGACCAACGGCTCCAGGAGCTGGAAAAGCTCGCCCTTTTGGACGGCCTGACCCAGTTGGCCAATCGCCGCTACCTGGACCGTGAGCTGGAGTCCCGCCTGGAGGAGCTGAACCGCTACGATATCCCCTTCGGCATCCTCTTCATGGACCTCGACGACTTCAAGACCATCAACGACTGTTACGGGCACGAGACCGGAGACCGCGTGCTGCAGTTCGTCGCCGGCACGCTGAGTGCCAATTCCCGTCCCTTCGACCTCTACGGCCGCTGGGGAGGGGAGGAATTCGTCGGCATCATCCGCAACGTGACGGCCGCCAACCTGAAGCATATGGGGCAGCGTTTGCGCCGCCTGGTGGAGAAATCCTTCGTGCTGGTGGAGGGGGAAGCCCTTCGTGTCACCATTTCTATCGGGGCCACCATGGCCGTCGAGAACGATACCGTGCAGACCCTCCTGGCGCGCGCCGATGCCCTGATGTATCAGAGCAAGGCCGCCGGCAAGAACCGCCTCACCATCGGTTGAGCTGTCGGCAAAAGTCGCCACCATCCCCCTATGCTCCGCCCTGAACAGTCCCCCCCCTGCGTCTGCGTCTCGTTTTTTCTTACACTTCATACCCTTCTCCGACAGCCATTGGAAAAATAGATGATAGACTCATCTAGTCTGGTTTCCTAAGTAGCTGTCCACCATCACGAAAAGGGAGGAACCAAAGATGGGTGTGAAGATCGCCACGAAATGCACTGTCGCCGTCCTTGCCACGCTGGCGGCCACCGCAATCTGGGCCGGTTGCAGCCACCGCGCTGCCGAGGTTCAACCAACACAAGTGACAGAAGCGCCGCTGGACCCGGCCGATGCGGCCATTGATCCGGCGCGATGGGGAAAACTGTACCCGGTCCATTACCAGCAGTGGAAGCTCACCAGCGAGCCCACGCCTGCCGGGCTCAGCAAGTACAAGCGGGGGTACGACGTCGGCGAGGAAAGAAGAGACAAGCTCGACGAATACCCTTTCCTGGCGCTTTTGTACAACGGTTGGGGCTTCGGAGCTGAATACAACGAGCCGCGAGGGCACTATTACATGGTGCAGGACCAGCTCGAGGTCGATCCCGGAAGAATCAAGGCCGGCGGCGCCTGTCTCACCTGCAAGACTCCCTACGCGCCCAAGCTCGCCAAGGAGATGGGACAGGCCTACTTCTCGACTCCGTACAAGGAAGTACTGGCGCGCCTTCCCAAGGCCAACCAGACCCTCGGTGTCGCCTGTATCGACTGCCACGACAACAGGGGGATGGCGCTCAGGATCTCGCGCGGCTTCACCTTGGGCAAGGCCCTGAAAGAGATTGGGCTAGATCAGGACCGGCTGACGCGAGAGCAGAAGCGCACCTTCGTCTGCGCCCAGTGCCACGTCACCTACATGATCCCCAAGGACAAGGACATGCATTCTACCGACGTGGTCTTCCCCTGGGCAGGCAGCAACGAAGGGCACATCACCATCGAGAACATTATCAAGCAGATCAAGAGCTCGCCCTCACACGGGGAATGGGTCCAGGCGGTCACCGGGTTCAAGCTGGCCTTCATACGCCACCCCGAGTACGAGTTCTACTCCAACCAGAGCCCCCACTACCTGGCCGGGGTGACCTGCGCAGACTGCCACATGCCGATGATGACCTCGAACAACGAAGAGTTGACCGATCACAGGATCATGAGCCCGCTTAAGGGGAGCATGTCCGCCTGCGCCGCCTGTCACAGCGAGACGCCGGCGCAACTGCGGCAAAAGGTGATCGGCATCCAGGACCGCTTCATCGACCGCTACCTGAAAACCGGGTACGCCGTCGCCGCCGATGCCAAGCTCTTCGAGATGGCCAACAAGGCCGCGGCCGCCGGCAAACCCGTCGATAAGGAGCTGTACGGCATGGCCAGGGAACACTACGAGCAGGCCTTCTACCGCCTGATCTTCCTCGGGGCTGAGAATTCCACCGGCTTCCATAACCCGGCCGAGGCAATGCGTGTCATCGATGATGCCGCAAGCCACGCTGCCGGTGCCGACATGCACCTGCGCCAGTTGTTGGCCAAAGCCGGCGAGCGGGTTCCGGAAAAGGTCGACCTGGAGCTTGCCAAGTACACCAACAACCGCGGTACCAAGAAGCTGCAGTTCAGGAAGGAGCACGAGATCCTGCCGCCGACGCTGGTCAAGTAGGCACAAGCCGCGGGATAAGGTAGTGAGGGGAGGGTGGGCCGACAGGCGCACCCTCTTCTTTTGCCAGTTACACGCGTCCCGAGCTTGACGCCCTAGTCACGTGCAGGTAAACTTGCCCCGTTTTAATGATTTCAGGAGCATTGCTCTATTTCATGTGAATCCGGTGCCACCGGGAATACCGTCGAGGGAGGAGAACGTGGAATTGAAAGAATGGACGCCGGCATCACTTCTTGAACTATCCGGCTCGTACTGGAGCACCTGCACCCTGCACGCCGGGGTGAAACTGAACGTTTTCACGCCGCTAGCCACGAGTTCGATGACGGCGGTGGAACTGGCAGGCGCGACCGCTTCCGACGCGCGCGGGATGGCCATGCTGCTGGACGCCTTGACCGCGCTGGGACTGCTGAAAAAGGAAGACCGCCTCTACGCCGCCACCCCGTTTTCCGCCAAGTTCCTCAGCCGCACCTCACCGGACTATCTCGGCCACATCATCATGCATCACCATCACCTGGTAGCCGGTTGGAGCCGGCTTGACGAAGCTGTGAAAACCGGGCAACCGGTCCGGGAACGGGTTTCCCACGAAGACGTCGAAAGCTCTCGCGAGAGCTTCCTGATGGGGATGTTCAACCTCGCCATGATTCTGGCTCCGAAGATAGTCCCCCAGATCGACCTGCAGGGACGCAGGCGTTTGCTCGATCTTGGCGGCGGTCCCGGTACCTACGCCATCCATTTCTGCCTGCACAACCCTCAACTCGATGCCGTTATCTGCGATCTGCCGACCACCAGGAGTTTCGCCGAACAGACCGTGGCGCGCTTCGAGCTCTCCGACCGCATCGGGTTCGTGCCCACTGACTTCGAGCAGGACGACCTGCCAGAGGGGTTCGACGTGGCTTGGCTGTCGCACGTGCTGCACGGTATCGGTCCGGGCACCTGCGCTTCCGTGCTGAAAAAAGCCGTGACAGCCCTCGAACCCGGCGGCATGATCCTTATCCAGGAGTTCATACTTAACGACAAGAAGGACGCACCGGTGTTCCCGGCGCTTTTCTCGCTGAACATGCTGCTTGGGACACCGGATGGACAGGCGTACAGCCAGGGTGAGCTTTTCGAGATGCTGGAAAAAGCAGGTGCGACCGGGGTGCGCCGGCTCCCCATCGAGTTGCCCAACGGCGCCGGTGTCATCGCCGGGGTTGTGCCCTGAACCATCACTGAGCGTGCAGGACGTCGATGACGTCAAGGGTGGTGCGTCTCCCTCCCCAGGAGGGGGAAGGGTGGGGTGCGGGTAGTCATCCGGAGAGCATTACTCTGGAAGGGAGGCGATATGGAACAGGATGAGAGAACTACTTCCGTCCGCAGCACAGCGATGGTGCTGCCGCTTTTCGCAGTTGCCTGCGCCGCTTTTGCGTTTTTACTGCTCTTCTGTTCCGGCCCCGGAGCCAGGCTCCACGCCTGGGACTTCAGGACCGGCTTCGCCATGATCAAGTCGGCCGGCTACATCGGGTTGGGTTGCGCCGTAGTGGCGCTTGCTTCCAGCGTGATCTCGGCAAGGAAAAGGCACTTCAGGGGCATCTTCGTATCGCTGATCGCCCTGATCCTCGCCTTGGTGTCGTTCAGCATTCCGTTGTACTGGAAGATCCAGGCCCAAAGCTATCCGCGCATCCACGACATCAGCACGGACCTCAACAACCCACCGCACTTCGTGGCGATCAGCACCGCGCGCCATGCCGGTGTCAGGTATGGTGGGGTCGAGGTCGCTACCCAGCAGATGAAGGCGTATCCTGACCTGAAGACGATTGTTATGGCACTTCCGGCCAACGAGACCTACAAGATGGCGCTGCTGACGGCAAGAGAGCTGGGGTGGGACATCGTGGCTGAGCGCCCGGCAGAGGGAATTATCGAGGCTTCCGATATGACAAGGTGGTTCGGATTCAAGGACGACATCGTGATCCGCGTCGTCCCGGCGGGTAATCGATCACTGCTCGACATCCGCTCCGTATCGCGCGTCGGCATTTCGGATATCGGCACCAACGCGAAAAGGGTGCGTACCTTCATTGCGAAGATGGCGCCGGGCCACCAGTAAGGCGAGAGGGCAGCCGCCAGGGCTAGCTTCGCCGGTAACTTTTCATCCCCGGGGAATTTTCTCCGGGGATTTTTTATTTATCCACTTTGCCTCGGAGCAGCTTGATGATGTTCTTAGCGCAAAGGTCCAGGTTGTTGTGGACGAAGTCGAGGGTCTCCATCCGGTTGTCGACCGTCACGAAATGCGTCTGGGGCGGGGAAGTGGCCACCGCCCCTTTTCGGGAGAGCTGCACCTGCAGGACACAATATTCTGCTGAATCGAGCTTTGCACCGCCACTACGATCTCTGGAAGCCACCACGTCCTCCTTTTACAGCTAATGACGTTGTTTTCGCCATACTACGAGACTGAGAGCATCCACTGTGTAAAGGAAGATTGGAGTAAAACGTAGTATTTAGATGTAACTTGGATCACAGTTAACGAATTTTCTTTGAATATCGTGACTCGACTGAACCGAGATTCACGAATTACGGGAATGAACTGCTGTACGGCAGGCGCATAGTGATCAACAGGAAGGTATTGGCACGGCTGGCAGGAAAGGCATGCCCGCGCCGTCAGCCGGGCATGCCTGTAGCTGATAGGGACGGGGCTGTGGCAAGTATTTCTCGAACCGCTCGTCCTGAACTTCGAGATCCAGCACCGCCCCCGCATAGGTGAGCTTGTTACCGGGAGTCTTGGCTACTGTCTTCTTAACGGCAGGTTTAACCGGCAGCCTGCTGGGCTGCGCCGCTTTTTGGAGCGTCGGTAGGATTAGCGGCAGGCATCGTTACTATTGCAGCAAAGAAAGGCGCCTCAAATATGATGGAATATGGGGGCAGGAGTTGATTAGCGAAAAAGCCAGCGCTGCACCAATCGGGTATAACGCGGCATGACCAGGTAGACCATGAGGAAAACGATCACGCCCGAAATGAAGAGGGTGTCGAAGTAGGAGAGATGCGGCACGCCAAGCCAGCGCAGCAGTGGCAGCACGGCAAGGGGTACGCAGGAAGCCAGCGGAAAGATTGCCGACCACGTAACCAGGAACTGCTTCCAGCGGACCGGCACTTTTGCTTTCGCACCTTGGGGGGTAAACCAGAAGTCGAGTCCGCTACGAACAAAAAAGTCGTCGTCGCCTGCGAGCAAAGGGCGCACTTTCTCTATCAGGTACCGGCGTGAATCCGAATTCATCCACGCCTGTAGGTTCTCCACGGTATCGAATCGGATGATTACGGTATAGGTCTCGGATAGGCCGGGAAGGGGGCGGACGATATGCCAGTCGAGATGGCCACGAGAGGCTCTGCATAAAGGGCCAATCTCCTCCAACCACTCGTTGTAGCCGTCCTGGTGCCCGTCTTTTACCCGGTGCGTGATGACGACCGTCGCGCCCTGATCAGCTAAATCTGGCATAAAGACTCCTTTGTTTCTCTATCGCATACAGTCTACCAGCAATATAAGACAAAAAGGTGTCGTGCATGAGTTTCCCAAGGCGGCTTCTGCTGTTAATTTAAGCGCGCTGCTGGTAGTCGTGACATGCTCCCTTTCAACACCACCCACCTAAATGAAGTTCTAAATTCATTATTTTTCGACTCAATTCGACCACTTGCGCAGTTAGCGTTTGCGTATACCTACTATTTTCTGCCACTGGCACAGCTTCTGCTCTACAAGGTCAATGCTTCACGGCAGTTTGAGGGCAACGGCGCCCGCCACGCTATGGATACGGAGCTACGGCTTCGGAAGGAGGCGCTATGGGTGAGCAAACCAAGGTATTCATCGGCGACACGACTCTGCGCGACGGCGAACAGACGGCAGGGGTCGTTTTCAGTGCCCGCGAAAAGATCGCTATCGCCAGGCACCTCGACGACATGGGCGTGCACGAACTGGAGTGCGGCATCCCGGCCATGGGCGAGGAGGAACGTGCATCGATCCGGGCCCTGGTTGATCTCGGGCTGTCGGCCCGCCTCATCACCTGGAACCGTGCCTTGGTAGCGGACATCGAGGCGAGCCTTGCCTGCGGCATAGAGGCCGTCGACATCTCGCTGAGCGTCTCGGATATCATGATCGAACATAAGATCAACAAGAGCAGGCACTGGGTGAAGGAACAGTTGAAGCGCGCGCTTGGATTTGCCAAGGAAAGGGGGCTCTACGTCTGTGTCGGGGGCGAGGACGCCAGCCGCGCCGACGGAGACTTCCTGGCCGAGTTGCTGCGGATCGCCTGCGAGAACGGCGCTGACCGCTTCCGTTTCTGTGACACGCTCGGCATCCTCGATCCTTTCGCCATGTACGAGAAGGTAGCGCGCCTGAAAAACGCAGTCCCGGAAATGGAGCTCGAAGTGCACACCCACAACGACCTGGGACTGGCCACCGCCAATGCTCTTGCCGGGGTGAGGGGAGGGGCGCGCTACATCAGCACCACGGTAAACGGCTTGGGGGAGCGTGCCGGGAACGCGGCCTTGGAAGAGGTGGTCATGGCCCTCAAGGTCGCCTGCGGCATCGACGTCGGGATCGACACCAGGCGCTTTCGCGCCGTCTCCAGGTTAGTAGGACGCGCCTCCAACCGCGAGGTACCGGCCTGGAAAGCTGTAGTGGGGGAGAAAGTATTTTCGCACGAGTCCGGGCTGCACGCGGACGGAGTATTGAAGGACCCGCGCAACTACGAGGTCTTCCCGCCGGAAGATGTTGGGCTGACCCGGCACATCGTGGCCGGCAAGCACTCCGGCACCAACGGCATCGTGGAAAGCTACCGCCAGATCGGCATTCCCATTTCCCGGGACGAGGCGCAGGAGTTGATGGAGCAAGTCAGGAGCACCGCGCAGCGCATCAAGGGACCGCTCGCGGCGAAAGACCTGCTCAAGCTGCGCCAGGCTAGGGCCGTCTCGTTGGCGGCATAGACGGTGCGGGGGGGCGCCGCCCGCCGATCACAGCAGGGGCGGTGCACAAATGTTAGGCACCTGCCTCGACGCAAAGCCCCGGACAGCAGAGAATGAAGATTGCGTAAACGGTATAGTGATGCAAAAACTGCTACTTACCAGTTGGCACGGTAGCTGCTAAGAGTAACAACAAAACCGAATAGGGGATACAGCGAGGTATTCCAACCAGAGTAACAAGGCAAGGGCGCCACCGTAGCAGTACGGAGCGCCCTTTTTATTTGGAATTGGCCTCGAAAACTAAAAGAGCTTCGCGTCGCCTCCGCATCTGAGGTGATCGGACCAGACCGGCGGGTTCGTCAGAATGGCTGACGATGTCGGTCCAGCGGTTACCGGTAGACGGCTGCGACAGCGGGGCACACAAAAAGGAGAAGGAACATGAGACAGATCGCGATCTACGGCAAAGGCGGCATCGGCAAATCCACCACCACCCAGAACACAGTGGCAGGTCTGGCATCTCTCGGCAAGAAGGTCATGATCGTAGGCTGCGACCCGAAGGCTGACTCCACCCGTCTCATCCTGCACGCCAAGGCCCAGTCAACCGTCATGGATCTGGTCCGAGAACTCGGCACCGTAGAGGACCTCGAACTCGAGGACGTGCTCAAGGTCGGTTACGGCGACGTTAAATGTGTCGAGTCCGGCGGTCCGGAGCCGGGTGTCGGTTGTGCCGGCCGCGGCGTCATCACCGCCATCAACTTTCTGGAGGAGAACGGCGCCTATACCAGCGACCTCGACTTCGTCTTCTACGACGTCCTGGGCGACGTCGTCTGCGGCGGGTTCGCCATGCCGATCCGCGAGAACAAGGCGGAAGAGATCTACATCGTCTGTTCCGGCGAGATGATGGCCATGTACGCCGCCAACAACATCGCCAAGGGCATCCTCAAGTACGCCTCTTCCGGCAAGGTCCGCCTCGGCGGCTTGATCTGCAACTCGCGCAACACCGACCGCGAGGACGAACTGATCGAGGCACTCGCCGCCAAGCTCGGCACCCAGATGATTCACTTCGTTCCCCGCGACAACCAGGTGCAGCGCGCCGAACTGAGAAGAATGACGGTCATCGAGTACTCCCCGGAGCACAAGCAGGCCGAAGAGTACCGCGAACTGGCCCGCAAGATCTACGAAAATAAGATGCTGGTGGTGCCGACCCCGCTCACCATGGACGAGCTCGAGGAACTGCTCATGGAGTTCGGCATCATGGAAGCCGACGACGAGTCCGTGGTCGGGGTGGCTGAGGCGGCATCCAAGTAGCCGATACTGATCCTGCTTTCCCCCTCTCCCCTTGGGAGAGGGCCGGGGTGAGGGCGATGCAACAGGCAAGATCTATCACCTAAGTCCCCTCACCCGGCCTTCGGCCACCCTCTCCCGGAGGGCGAGGGGATGTGGAACAAAGGGGAGGGGGATCATCAATGAACCGCGAGCACGGGCAACCGGAGCCGGAGGAAATTTATGTCCACTGAAATAAAGACCGTAGAAGGAATCACCAAGGAGTCGACCCAGGCGATGATCGACGAAGTCCTGGAACTCTATCCCGAGAAGGGCAAGAAAAAGCGTGCAGCACACCTCGCGCCCAATGACCAGGCATCAGGTTCGGCCTGCGTGAAGTCCAACAAGAAAACCGTCCCCGGCGTGATGAGCGCCCGCGGCTGCGCCTATGCAGGCGCCAAAGGGGTAGTCTGGGGGCCGATCCGCGACATGGTGCACGTCTCGCACGGCCCGGTCGGTTGCGGTTGGTACTCCTGGGGTACCCGCCGCAACCTCATGAGCGGCATCACCGGCGTCAACAGTTTTCCGATGCAGTTCACCTCGGATTTCCAGGAGAAGGACGTCGTCTATGGCGGCGACAAGAAGCTTGCCACCTTGCTTAAGGAAGCTAAGGACCTCTTTCCGCTGGCCAAGGGTATCTCCGTTCTTTCGGAATGCCCGGTCGGACTGATCGGCGACGACATCAACCAGGTCGCCAAGGTGGCCGCCAAGGAGCTGGACATCCCGGTCATCCCCTGCAACTGCGAGGGCTTCCGCGGCGTGTCCCAGTCCCTGGGGCACCACATTTCCAACGACACCATCCGCGACTACATCATCGAGACCCGCGAATTCCCGGAGCCCATCGGCCCCTACGACATCGCGCTGATTGGCGAGTACAACATCGGCGGCGACGCTTGGTCCACCAAGCCGCTCCTCGAAGAGTGTGGGTTCAACGTCAAGGCAGTCTGGACCGGCGACGGCGAGATGGACCGCATTGCGGCCACCCACCAGGTGAAGCTGAACGTGATCCACTGCTACCGCTCCATGAACTACATGTGCAAGGTCATGGAAGAGAAGTACGGCATCCCGTGGATCGAGCTGAATTTCTTCGGTCCGACCAAGATCAGGGAGAGTCTGAGGAAACTGGCGGAACTCTTCGACGATAGCATCAAGGAGAAGGTTGAGGCGGTGATTGCCAAGTACGATCCCCAGATGCAGGCGATCATCGAGGAGTACAAGCCGCGCCTGGACGGCAAGAAGGTAATGCTCTACGTCGGTGGCCTTCGCCCCCGGCACACCATCAATGCCTATGAGGACTTGGGCATGACCTGCGTCGGCTCCGGCTACGAGTTCGCCCACACCGACGACTACGACCGGACTGCATCGGAGATGCCGGACGCTACGGTGGTGTACGACGACGCCTCCGAGATCGAGATGGAGCACTTCGCCCACATCCTGAAACCCGACCTGATCGGCTCCGGCATCAAGGAGAAGTACCTGTTCCAGAAGATGGCCATCCCGTTCCGCCAGATGCACAGTTGGGACTACTCCGGTCCTTACCACGGCTACAAAGGGTTCCCCATCTTCGCCCGCGACATCGACATGGCGGTCAACAGCCCGACGTGGAAACTGGTCGACGCGCCGTTCTAAGGACAAGGTCGAGTTCCCTCCCGGGAAGGGGAGGGGTAGGGTGGGGGACGCTGGACTCCCCCTCTCCCGACCTCCACACACCAGTGTGAGTAGAGTTCCGGCAGAGGTAGATAACCATAGATGGCGGTGTGACGGATGAGTCTCCCGCCAAAGGAGATATGCAATGGCAAACAATCTTGGACTTAAAGTCAAGCCAGTCACCGAGACCCCTGTAGCCGAGGTGGAAAGGGTGGCGGCCTGGATCAATACGGAGGAGTACAAGGAGAAGAACTTCGCGCGGCAGGCCCTGGTGATCAACCCGGCCCACGCCTGCCAGCCGCTGGGTGCGGAACTGGCGGCACACGGCTTTGAGGGGAGCCTTCCCTTCGTGCACGGCTCCCAGGGGTGCGCGTCCTATTATCGCTCCACACTGAACCGTCACTTCCGCGAGCCGGCTCCGGCGGTCTCCGACGCAATGACCGAGGACGGCGCGGTGTTCGGCGGGCAGAACAACCTGCACGAGGGTCTTGAGAACGCCTACAAGCTTTACAAGCCGAAAATGATCTCAGTCTTCACGTCGTGCATGCCGGAGATCATCGGCGACGACCTAACCGCATTCATCAAGAACGCCCGCATGAAAGGGTTCGTCCCCGAGGGGCTCCCGATCCCGTACGCCAATACGCCGAGCTTCAACGGCTCGCATATCCACGGTTACGATGCCATGCTGCTCGCCATCCTGCAGACACTGACCGCTGGCAAAAAGGTGGAAGGGCGCTGTACTGGGAAGCTGAACCTGCTCCCCGGATTTGACGCCAACACCGGCAACATCAGGGAATACAAGAGGATCCTTGAAGCCTTTGGCATCCCCTACACCGTTCTGGCCGACATCTCCGAGGTCTTTGACTCTCCCAACGACGGCACTTACCGTCCCTACCCAGGCGGAACCAAGCTCGAGGATGCCGCCGACTCAATCAACGGCAAGGTAACGTTGGCCCTGGGGACCTACTCCACAGCCAAGACCTACGCCTGGATCAAGGACAACTACTCCGGCAAGCTCGCCAGCATCCCCATGCCATTTGGTATCGCCAAGACCGACGCCTTCCTGATGAAGCTCTCCGAGCTCACCGGCAAGCCGATCCCGGCATCGCTGAAAGAAGAGCGCGGGCGCGCCGTCGACCTCATGACCGACGCGCACCAGTACATCCACGGCAAGAAATTCGCGGTGTACGGTGACCCTGACTACCTGCTCGGCCTGGTCTCCTTCCTGCTCGAAGTGGGCGCCAAACCGACCCACGTACTCTGCTCCAAGGGGACCAAAAAGCTGGAGAAGGAGCTGCAGGCGCTGCTTGACTCCTCGCCGTTTGGCAAGGAAGGCAAGGTCTACGTGAACAAGGACCTGTGGCACCTGCGCAGCTTGGTGATGACCGAGCCGGTGGACGCCATCATCGGCGACACCCACGGTAAGTTTGCCGCGCGCGACGCCAAGGTCCCGCTGTTCCGCTTCGGCTTCCCGATCTTTGACCGGGTCAACCTGCACCGCGAGCCCCTGATCGGCTACCAGGGCGTCATGAACATGATGTCCACCATCTGCAACAAGTTCATCGACGTCATCGATGAAACCTGCGAGGAACGGCAGTTCGAGATGATGAGGTAAAACCAAAACCGTTAGCCACGGAGACACGGAGAAAAAACTGAGAGAGGCAACAGCTTCAGGTCCTAAATATTCTTTCGGTTTTCTCAGAAGTTCTCAGATTTTCTCAGTGGCTAACGGTTTCCCCTTCAGCCCCACAACAAGAAAGGAGGCTCCAATGGCGAAGCCGGATTGGTACGACACGACAGACTGCGACACGCACGACGCTGGGGCTCCCAAGTTCTGCAAGAAATCCGAACCGGGCGAGGGGACGGAACGAAGCTGCGCTTACGACGGCGCGCGCGTGGTCCTCATGCCCATCACCGACGTCATCCACCTGGTGCACGGCCCCATCGCCTGCGCCGGGAACTCCTGGGACAACCGCGGGGCACGCTCCTCGGACTCCCAGATCTACCGCCGCGGCTTCACCACGGAGATGCTGCAAAACGACGTGATCTTTGGCGGTGAGAAGAAGCTGTACCGTGCCATCCAGGAACTGGCCGCGCGCTACCCGGAGGCAAAGGCTATCTTCGTCTACGCCACCTGCGTGACCTCCATGACCGGCGACGATATCGAGGCGGTCTGCAAGGCCGCCGCGGAGAAAGTGAGCGTCCCGGTTATCCCGGTCAACACACCGGGCTTTATCGGCGACAAGAACATCGGTAACCGCTTAGCGGGCGAGACCCTTTTCAAATACGTCATCGGTACGGCCGAACCCGAGTACACCACCGACTACGACATCAACCTCATCGGCGAATACAACATCGCGGGTGACCTGTGGGGCATGCTACCGCTTTTCGATCGACTGGGGATCCGCGTGCTCTCCTGCATCAGCGGTGATGCCAAGTTCGAAGACCTGCGGTACGCGCACCGTGCCAAGCTCAACGTCATCGTCTGCTCCAAGAGCCTTACCAACCTCGCCAAGAAGATGCAGAAAAATTACGGGATCCCGTACCTCGAGGAATCCTTCTACGGGATGACAGACGTCGCCAAAGCTCTGCGGGACATCGCGCGCGAGTTGGACGGCAGGGTGAACGACCTGGAGAAGCGGGTGATGCAGGACCGGGTCGAGCAACTTATCGACGAATGCGAGACAGCCTGCCGCGCCGAACTTGCTCCCTACCGGGCACGCCTGGAAGGGAAGAGGGCGGTGCTCTTCACCGGCGGGGTAAAGACCTGGTCCATGGTAAATGCCCTTGCCGAGTTGGGCGTGGATATCCTCGCTGCAGGAACCCAGAACTCCACCCTCGAGGACTTCTACCGGATGAAGGCGCTGATGCACGAGGATGCCTCCATCATCGCCGACACCAGTACGGCAGGTCTGCTTTCGGTCATGTACGACAAGCTCCCGGACCTGATCGTGGCGGGTGGCAAAACCAAGTACCTGGCACTGAAAACCAAGACCCCGTTTCTTGATATCAACCATGGTCGCTCACATCCCTACGCCGGGTACGCCGGTATGGTCACTTTCGCGAAGCAGTTGGACTTGACGGTGAATAACCCGATCTGGCCGGCTCTCAACGGGAAAGCCCCTTGGGAGAAGGACGCCGCTGCGCTGGAAACAGATCTTGCGGCAACCGCGGGGCACGCGACAGCTTTGGCAGCCATCGAGAAGAAGGGATCGCGGGTCAAGGTGCCGACGAAAAACGCAACAGTGAACCCGCAAAAGAATTCACCGGCGCTGGGCGCGACGCTGGCCTATCTCGGCATAGACGGGCTGCTGGGGCTGTTACACGGTGCCCAGGGATGTTCCACCTTCATCAGGCTGCAACTTTCCCGGCACTTCAAGGAGTCCATCGCCCTAAACTCGACCAGTATGAGCGAGGACGCCGCCATCTTCGGCGGCTGGGAGAACCTGAAGATCGGTTTGAACCGCGTCATGGAGAAATTCAAGCCGGCCGTGGTCGGTGTCATGACCACCGGGCTGACAGAAACCATGGGCGACGATGTGAGAAGCGCCATCGTGCAGTTCAGAGAAGCGCATCCCGAGCACGACGACATTCCCGTGATCCACGCGTCGACCCCGGATTACTGCGGGTCGATGCAAGAGGGGTATGCCGCTGCTGTCGAAGCGATCGTCACAACCGTGCCCGAAGGTGGCATCTCTGTACCTGGACAGGTAAATATCCTGCCGGGGTGCCAGCTAACTCCTGCCGAAGTCGAGGAAATAGCGGAGATATGCCGGTCTTTCGGGCTCGATCCAGTGGTTGTTCCGGACATCTCCAATGCCTTGGACGGCCACATCGATGCTACTGTTTCTGCCCTTTCCACGGGAGGGGCAAGCATCGAGCAAATCAAGTCAGCCGGCAGGAGCGTAGCCACCCTGTACTTCGGTGATTCGCTGGCTGACGCCGCCACAATTCTCAAGGACAGGTTCGGTATTCCGAGCTACGGGTTCACCTCGATAACGGGTCTCGTCGAGTCTGATCTCTTGATGACCTCGCTCGCAGCGATTTCCGGCAACCAGGTCCCGGATAAGTTCCGGCGCTGGAGAAGCCGCCTCATGGATGCGATGGTGGACTGCCACTACCAGTTCGGTCGCAAGAAGATCGCGCTCGCGCTCGAGGCGGACCACCTGAAGGGAATGACCACGTTCCTCGACAGCCTCGGCTGCGACATACAGGTCGCCATCGCGGCCACCAGGACCCGTGGATTGGACCAGTTGCCGGTAGAGAACCTTTTTGTTGGGGATCTTGAGGATCTGGAGCAGACAGCAGCGGGAGCCGACCTGCTGGTGGCCAATTCCAACGGACGGCAAGCCGCGAAGAAGCTTGGGATTGGCGCCCATCTGCGGACGGGGATGCCGGTCTTCGACCGGCTCGGGGCGCATCACAAGATGTGGGTGGGCTACCAGGGAACCCTGAACCTGGTTTTTGAACTGGCCAACATCTTCCAGGCCAACGCCAAGGAAGCGCAGAAACTGGCGCACAACTGAGTGACAGATTAAGACTAAGATTAAGACTAAGGGGAGCTGCTTCTACTTTCTCTTAATCTCGATCTTAATCTGCATTTATGAAGGAGATTGCTATGAAGATCGCTTTTACGACAAGGACCGGTGAGACCATCGACATGCACTTCGGCCAGGCTGAATCCTTCCACATTTGGGAGGTCGGCCCGGATGAAGCACATTTCGTCCAGACTGTCACCGTAAGCGAGCACGGCAGCGATGAAGAAGATCGCATCGCCGCCCGCGCCAACCTGCTATCCGATTGCGCCATCGTTTATACCATGCAGATCGGTGGCCCGGCGGCGGCGAAACTAGTGGCCAAACGTATCCACCCTATGAAGACCAACGTCGAGGTGGGGCTCAAGGAATCGATCGAGAAAATGCAAGAGGTGTTAAGGGGAAACCCGCCCCCCTGGCTGCGTAAGGCGATGAATAAGGACCAGGCGGCATCGTTCCTCGACGAGGACTAATTCAATACCCTCTCCCGGAGGGCGAGGGTAAACATGATCAATAGTTTAGGCAACGCTTTAAACATAAACCGTAATCAACCAGAAAAGGAGAATAACCATGGCGTACATCACCGGTTTGACCAAGAGCAAGAAAGAGTGGACACCCGAATTCATCGTATCGATCGACGACGAGACCTGCATCGGCTGTGGCCGCTGTTACAAGGTGTGTGCACACGACGTACTAACCTTTGAAGAGTTGGACGAGGACGATTCGGCAAAGATGTTCATGAAAGTCGAGAATCCCGGCAACTGCATTGGCTGCGGTGCCTGCGGCCGGACCTGCTCCAAGAAGTGCTTCACCTTCGCCCCGGTAGAGGCGTAGTAAAACAGATAAAGGTTAAGATTAAGATTAAGGTTGAGCTAACCCCTCCCTCCTTAGTCTTAGTCTTAATCTGCCCCTAGGAGGATTTATGCTTTTCGCTGTTGCATCCAAAGATGGCAAGGAGATCAATCAGCACTTTGGGCATATCGAGCGCTTCCTTATCTACCAGGTGGAAGACGATTCGATCACGTTTCTCGAGGAGCGGCCCGTCGAAAAATACTGCCGCTTCGACCCCGAGCATCCGTTGCGCGCCCACACACTCAAAGACACCGCCGATGCGCTAAAGGGCTGCCGGGCAGTGGTCTGCTCCATGATAGGTGAGGCCCCGAAGGAAGAACTCGAACGCCTGGGCGTAGAGCCCTACGTCGTCGAAGGAGACATAGAACCGATCCTTAAGGATCTCGCCAAGGTGCTGTAGATGCTGCTCGTATAGAATAGGTTACCACCTCAATCTTAGTCTTAATCTCAATCTGTCTTTTAGTGGTGATTCAATGGAGAATTCATTCAACCACTGCAACCTCCCGCCCTGGGTCATTGCTTCCCGCCATTTCAACGACAATCCGCAGCCTTTGGAAATCCAGGGAGTGCGTGCCGTCAACCGCTTTCTGTTCGACAAACTGGACAGCATCGCGTCGCATGAAGAGCGCGCCTTGGTCTTCAACGACTACATGTCGGTGAAGTTCCAGTTGCACCAGTGGCAGCAGGAGACAGCAACCGCCCGCAAGAGCCTCAAAAATAGCTACCTTCGCTTTCTACGGGGATGGATGATGGACTCCAACTCGGTGGAGGGGGCGGTGCTGAAGGGGTGGGTGGAGAGCCGAATGGGACTTGCGCCAACCTTCCATAACGTGCGCATATCCGGAATTCACGACGAGAATTACCTGCAGTACGCAGTAGACCGCACCAAGGGAAGCGCGCGCACTTCCGCAATCAACTCACAACTCGACCTCCTTTACGAATACTCCCAGTACGAGCTTGCCAAGAGACACCCAGCCAGCAAGCACCTTATCCTGTACCGCGGTACCTTCGACCGGTCTGAATATGATACCCTGGAGACCATATCAAAGCGGGAAGAGATCGTCCGCCTTAACAACCTCAATTCCTTCACCACCGACGAGGAGCGCGCCTGGGAATTTGGTTTTGTCGTGTGGCAGGTGCAGGTCCCGCTGGCGAAGGTATTCTTCTACAGCGAACTGTTACCCACCTCGATCCTTAAGGGCGAAGGAGAATGCCTGGTAATCGGCGGAGAATACCGCGTCAGGCGACTCATGTGCACGGTCTAGCTCCCTGAAATCGGCAGACATCTCGTCTGTTTCGGTAAATGAGTCATCGACAGCGATTCACGACTCATCATTCGCGATAGATGAGTCATCAATCGCAATGCACCAGTCATCGAGCGGAATCGCCGGCTTTCTGTGGTCTCCGCCTTCTCGCAACAGAGGTGACAAGCGAACTAGCTGTTCGGCCAGAGCTGAGATCTCGCCTATCATTTCCCTGCCAAGCCTCTTCCTCCACCGCGCAGGAACTCCCTCTTCTCCATAATAAGCACCTGCAAGGGCACCGGCTATGGCACCGGTCGTGTCCGCGTCGCCGCCCTGGTTGACGGTCTCGATGACGCATCCTTCGAACGAGCGCGACCGGAAGAAACAGTGGAAGACCGTTTGCATGGTGTCGACCACGTAGCCGGTAGCCAACCCTTTGTAAGGATCAAAAGTGAAGGAAGGGTGCGTGGAGATGAGTTGGTCCGCCTCCCGGCGCAGTTGCAGCATGGAGCGCCCGGTAAGTGCCAGGTGCAGCAACCGTCCAAGGTATATGGAGGCAGCATCGGAGTAGGGATGGTTGTGGGTTAGATGGGCCTGCTCGAGGGTCAGACGCTCAAGCAAGAGATCGCTGCCGACGGTGCAAAGGGCCACAGGGAGCGTACGCATGGCCGCGCCGTTGCCGCCGTCCCATTCGTTGGGCTGGGTCTCCAGCATCCCGCGCAGCATGTAATTCCTGATGCCGCGCCGGCAGGTATCACCGACGTCGATTGGTTTGGATTTTAGCCAGCCCGCGAGGTGCTCAGCCGCCGCCTGCAAGTTCCACTCTCCAGCTTTGACGGTTGCCCGGGCCAGGCAAAGAGACATTTCGGTGTCATCGGTAACTTGCCCGGGTTTCAACCGGAGCCAGCCACCACCTACCATTTCCTTCAGAACCCCGTACTTCTGTTGTATCTCACCGCGAGTCATGAACTCAACCGGGGCTCCCAGCGCATCACCAACCGCAAGGCCAAGGAACGCACCGCGCGCCCGGCTGATAACTTCGCTATGTGCGGAGGAAGCGGTCATAAGCGTAATGCTGCAATATCCACTCCGTAGTCACAGAAATACTCGAAGGCCTTGCAGAGCCTCGTGATTCGCCTATTTTCCTGCTGCGGGCGAAGTGCGAGAGGGTGGGGGTTGCTGCCGCGACCTTAGGCAATGCCCAAAAATTAGACGAGCGCGGGTAGTTCGAGGTAGAGAGATCCTGAAAAGTAAAAGGGGGATCGGCAACGCACCTGGCGTTGCCGCTGCTGTGCACAGGACGGATACAACAGATGAGCTAAACTCCCTATTTATAAACGTTACGCTTCGGATCGTCACACCTGCCAGTACCAGCCCGCCCCCTCCCCACAACATCGTAAACAGCTCTGTACCTTGTCTGTGGCACGCTAAATGCTGATAGGAGGCAAAGGTACAATGATGTATCTGACAATGACGGCAACGATGCCCGGCGGATAGAACTCCGACCGGGCATTTCCTTTTTCAGGCCAGGCCTGAACGGGTCAAGGAGGATACCATGGCAACCTCGTGCGAAAAGATGAAGAAGATCCAGGGGCATCCCTGCTTCGGTGGCAATCACCACAAAAACGGCAGGATGCATCTTGCCGTGGCACCGAAGTGCAACATCAAGTGCGGCTACTGCACCAGGCGCCACGATTGCGCCAACGAATCACGGCCCGGCGTTACCAGCCGCCTGCTCTCGCCCGAGGAGGCGATCGTCAGGGTGCGGGAGGTGATGGTGAGCCCCGTCACCGGCCCCATTATCAAGGTCATCGGCATTGCCGGCCCAGGTGATCCTCTTTTCAACGACGAGACCTTCGAGACCTTCCATCTGGTTGACCGTGAGTTTCCGGAACTGATCAAGTGCATGAGCACCAACGGCCTCCTGCTGCCGGACAAGATGCCGATCCTCAAGGCGCTGGGGCTGCACAGCCTCACGGTCACCTTGAACACGTTGGACCCGGTCATCGGTGGCAAGATCTACTCGTACGTGCACTACCATGGCACGACGTACAGCGGCAGCGAAGCAGGCGAGATCCTGGTGCGCAACCAGCTCGAGGGGATCCGCCAGGCAGCGGAGCTGGGCATGACCATCAAGATCAACACGGTGCTGATCCCCGGAGTCAACGATGCACAGATTCCGCTTATCTCTAAGCAGGTGAAGGAGCTAGGCGCTTTCGTGATGAACATAATGCCGCTCATCCCGCAGGCGGACTTCGCCCACATCGCGCCGCCTTCCACGGAGCGACTGGATGCCTTGCGTCGCGACAACGAGAAGACGATAGGGCAGTTCAAGCATTGCAAGCAGTGCCGCGCTGACGCGGTTGGCTTGATCGGTGAGAACTTGCAGCTGGCCGTGGCAACGAAAGACTGACATGGCCAGCTGGTTCCTCCGCTCAGATATTGAGCCGTTCCTCCGGTTGGCCAAGGCTGAAGGGTGGGTGTGCGGGAAATGGGAACTGGAATTCCTGCTGCAGACCTTCCCACAAGGCTGCCTGGTAAAGCGCGACGGCAATGAGACCGTGGGCTACATCACCTCGCTACGCCATGACAAAAGCGGCTGGGTCGGCAACCTGCTTGTCGCGCCACAGGCGCGTAGAGGTGGCATCGGCACCGAGTTGATGCAAGGTGCCTTGCATGCGCTGCTCGATGGCGGTGTCAAGACTGTCTGGCTGACGGCTTCGGAAAAAGGAGTGGAATTGTACAAGAAGCTCGGCTTCATCGCTATCGACAACATCAACCGTTGGGTAGGGGAGGGGGGTGGCAGGTCTGGCTGGCGTACTTCTCCAAGGTGGGACCCGGAAATGTTACGTCACGTGGACAGCGCCGGGTGGGGCGACAGCAGAGACTCCCTTTTGACCATCACCAGCGGCCGCGGGCACGTCATCTGCGGCAATTACTCGTTCGTCTGCATTCAACATTGGCCACAGGGGACGCAACTCGGACCGTGGGGGGCTCTCTTGGAAGGACAGGCTGCACCGCTTCTCGGTCTTGCCTTGGCTGCAGCTGGCAAATCGGTGTTCCTCGATGTTCCTGCTGGCAACGTGACAGCAGCAGCTTTACTCACCCGCAATGGATTTTCGATAAGGGGGGGTAACACCCTCATGTACCTTGGCGCCAAGCCAAAATATGTGCCGCAGAAGGTATTTGCACTGGCAAGCATGGGCAGCATGGGATGACGCAACCGTCAGCAGGTAAAACAGTAAAGCGATACGCCGGTAAGTAGCTTCTGGTTGTCCCTACAAGGAGGGCGCATGTTAGTCGTCGCCTGCATAAAGCAGGTTCCGGACACCACCCAGGTGCAAATAGATCCCGTCACAAATACTCTCATCAGGGATGGCATACCGTTCATCATAAATCCCTATGACAGCCACGCACTGGAGGAAAGCCTGCGCCTTAAGGACAGTCATGGCTTCACGGCGGTTGCCCTCTCCATGGGCCCACCTAATGCGGAGGCGACGTTGAGGAAGGCGCTGGCCTTGGGGGTGGACCGCAGCATCCTCCTTTCCGATCGTGTTTTCGGCGGTGCCGACACGCTGTCCACCAGTAATGTGCTTGCAGCAGCTATCCAAAAACTTGGCGAGCAGGAGCAGGTAGGCATCGTTTTCTGCGGCAAGCAGACCATAGACGGCGACACCGCCCAGGTGGGACCAGGAATCGCTGTTCGCCTGGGGTTTTCCCAGTTAACGCTGGTAGACCGGATCGAAAAGATCGACATTGCGCAAAAGACCATCATAGTGCGCCGCAAGCTGGAGGGACGCTACGAGATTGTCGAGGCGCGGCTGCCGGCGATGATCACCGTGGTGCGCGAGTTGAACCGCCCTCGGTACCCGACGGTGCCCATGCGGCTATCCTCTGCCAAGGCACAGGTGGAATGCTGGAGCAATGAGCACTTGCAGTTGGATGTGAACAGCATCGGGTTGAAAGGGTCACCGACATGGGTGAGCCGGATATTCTCCCCGGAACGCAAGGAAGGCGAAATCATCGGCGACGGCATCACTGACCCGCTGGGTGCTGCGCGGCAATTGCTCGACCGGTTGATCGACGGCGACATGCTGGCAGTTTAGCCAATCAACTCTTCCCCCCCCCAAAAAAACAGGTGCCTTCGTGACTGAACCAGTGAAGCAAAAGAAACCCCGCGGCAAGGCGCGGATCATAGCAGGCAAATGCATCGCCTGCGGAGCGCGCTGCCAAAGCGTCTGCCCGGTTAACGGCGTGGAGATGAGCGAGCAGGGCGAACCGATCATCGAGGCGGAAAAATGCATTGGCTGCGATAAGTGCGTCAAAGCCTGTCCGGCTGGCGCTCTTGAGATGTTCTACACCCCTGAGAAACTAACCATCATTGCGAGTTTTGAGAAACACGGCTGCGAAGAGGTGGACGAGGAAGATCTCGAACGCCGCCGCAAGATAGCTGCATATAAAGGCGTCTGGGTATTCATTGAACAGAATGACGGCGATGCAGCCAAGGTTTCCTGGGAACTGACCGGTGCGGGCCGCGAACTTGCCGACCAGCTCGGGGTGCCTCTGTCGGCGGTGATCATCGGTAGTGGTGTTGAACACCTCGCCGACCTTGCGTTCAGCTACGGCGCCGACCAGGCGTACCTGGTCAACGACCCGGTATTCCGCCAGTATCGAACCGAGCCTTTCCTCGAAGCGATGTGCCAACTGATCAACCAGCACAAGCCGGAGGTGGTGCTGATGGGCGCGTCGGGCATGGGTCGCGACTTGGCCGGCGCCGTCGCGACCCGGGTCAAGACGGGCCTCACTGCGGACTGCACCGGTCTGGGTATTGACGCCAAGGGGAACCTCATGCAGACGCGACCCGCATTTGGCGGCAACATCATGGCCACCATCATGTGCGACCGGTTCCGTCCACAGATGGCGACGGTGCGCCCGCACGTGATGCCCATGCCGCAGCAGAAAAGTGGCAGGACCGGCACCGTCATCCACGAAAGCTGTCCCATTCCCGAAGCATCCATCTTCACGCGCGTGCTCGAGGTGATCACCGACAAGAGCGCCAAGGACAAGGTGGACGTCGCCGGTGCCGAGTTCATCGTCTCTGGTGGGCGCGGGCTACTGGCAAAGGAAAACTTTGCCATGCTGGAGGAGCTGGCCGAGGAGTTGGGAGCTGTAGTGGGCGGGTCGCGCAGCGCGGTTGACGCGGGGTGGCTGCCACAGGACCGGCAAGTCGGGCAGACCGGAAAGACGGTGCGTCCCAAGATCTACATCGCCTGCGGCATATCCGGCGCGATCCAGCATTTGGTGGGAATGCAGGACTCCGACGTCATCATTGCCATCAACCGCGACCCCGAGGCACCCATCTTCGAGGTAGCGACCTTCGGCATCGTCGGTGACCTGTTCCAGGTCGTACCGGCACTCACCGCGCAGGTGCGTGAGATGAAGGCCCGCGGAACTACCTAAAGAAAGACCTTCTCCGATCTTCAAACAAGTTACGCGCCACGACGTATACCGCCAACGAAGCGCTATTCGCGAACCAGAGTTTCCCCCTTTGCAAAGGGGGACTTCAAAGCCAGGGACTCTGTCCGCCTCGCCGCGTTAATGGAGCTTACATGGAACAGACATTTTTCATTGCCATACTGACCATCTCCCTTGCTGGATTTGCCTTCAGCTGCTACCGCAGGCTGTCACTGGTCAGCGTAGGCAGAGGCGAGTACCGCTTCGACCGCCCACTGGACCGGCTCAAGGAGATGCTCATCTACGCCGTCGGGCAGAAGAGGGTGGTAAGCCGTCCTTTTGGCCTGAACCACGGCATCATCTTCTGGGCCTTCCTCGTGCTGTCCCTGGCCAACCTGGAGTTCCTGGTCTCCGGGATCTTTCCGGCGGTTTCTTTCACGCTGCTCCCGGCCCCCTTGCACGACGCGCTGCTCTTTCTGTTCGACATCTGCTCCCTGGCAACTCTTATGGCGGTAGCAATCGCAGCATTGCGTCGCACGGTGAACCCGCCTTTCAATGGGGCCCGCTCCTTTGAGGCTTATTGTATCCTCGCTGTGATCGCGACCCTGATGTTGGCGTACTTCGGGTTGAACGGAGTGCGTATCGCGCAGGGGATGTTGCCGGCGACATCAGCCACACCACTGTCTAACCTTGTCGCTGCTTTCATCAAAACCATACTCCCAACAGCGAAACTGGAGACGGCGGGCAGCGTCTTCTGGTGGGCTCACGCCGTGGTGCTGCTGGGATTCATGAACTTCCTCCCCTACAGCAAGCATATGCACATACTTACCGCTACACCTAACGTCTTCTTGCGCAACATGGACAAGTGCAATACGCAGGAGCGCGAGACCTTCCTGGAAGGTAACAGCTTTGGGGTCGCCACGGTAGAGCGTCTTTCATGGAAAGACCTGCTCGATTCCTTTTCCTGCACCGAGTGTGGTCGCTGTCAGCAGTCTTGTCCCGCTGCCAGCACCGGAAAGCTGCTTAACCCGCGCGAAATGATCCATGCCATCAAGGAAAACCTGCTCGAAAATGGCGCGGTGATGAAAAAGCTTTCCGGGGACATCGAGGCGGAGGGCCATACCTCCCTGATCGGCAGCGGGAACAGGGGAAAGATGAAGGAAGCCGCCCTGTGGAGCTGCACCTCGTGCGGCGCCTGCATGGAAGTCTGCCCAGTATTCATCGAGCACCTCCCCAAGATCGTCAAGATGCGACGGCACTTGGTGCAGATGGACGCCCGGTTCCCGGACGAGCTCCTGAACCTCTTCGAGAACATGGAGCAACGCTCCAATCCCTGGGGCATGGCGCCGTCGGAACGGAGCAAGTGGAGTTCTCAGCTGGACCTGCGCCTTTTTGAGGTCGGGAGCACCGAATACCTGCTCTTCGTGGGCTGTTCCGGTGCCTTCGATGCGCGTAACAAACAGGTTTCAGTGGCGCTGACCCGCGTGCTGGACGCCGCGGGGGTCTCCTATGGGGTGCTGGGCAAGGAGGAAAAGTGCTGTGGAGATAGCGTGCGGCGCCTGGGGAATGAGTACCTCTTTGACAAGATGGCCAAGGAGACCGTGCAGCAGTTCCTGTCCAAAGGGGTCACCAAGGTGATTACCCAGTGTCCGCACTGCTTCACGACGCTGAAGAACGACTACCGACAGTACGGGCTGGAACTGGAGGTGACACACCACAGCGAACTGATCAATGATCTCATCAAGGCAGGCAAGCTTCAACCAGCCGCAAGCGCCAAGTTTGGGCGGGTAGTCTTTCACGATTCCTGCTACCTGGGCCGGCATAACGAGGTCTATGAGGCCCCGCGCGATGTTTTGAGGGCGGCTACCGGCCGGGAGGTTCTGGAGATGGGGCGCACCAGGGAAAACGCATTCTGCTGCGGGGCCGGAGGAGGGCGCATGTGGCTCGAGGAGCACGAAGGGACACCAATCAACTGTAACCGGGTACAGGAGGCGCTGGCGCAACAACCTGAGACGGTCTGCGTCAGCTGCCCCTTCTGCATGACCATGTTTGAGGACGGCATAAAGGAGGTACCCGGGAGTACCACCCAGGTCAGGGACATTGCGGAAGTGGTAGCGCTCTCCCTCCAACCGGCCTTTCTTCCTCTATCCACTTCATAAGCGAATAGGCGTGTTCCTCGTTCATGTGCAGCGTCGAATAGAGGTATTCGGCCTCGGTTTCCGGGTGGACCAGCTTGCGGATGTCCGCGTATTGCGGCGAGTTGAGCACCCTGACAATGCAGGGGTGCAGGGTTGCGGCAGGGATGCCGTAAACATGGCTGGTGAAAAGGCTCACCCTGGTCGGCCTCGGATAGATGCGTGATTCTTCCCGTACCGTGTCCACGATGGTGCTGCAGGCATCGGTAACGGCTGAGCGGACCAGCAGCCCGGCGTATTTCTCGGTGATGTGGGCGTCACAATAGAGATACAGTTCACCGCTGAAGGCGGAGACAGTCTTGATGTCCCGGTATTGGACCTGGGTCTGCATCTCGTTGAGCAGGGAGCAGATCTTGACCGGCTTGATCTCGGGGAGCAGTGCGAACATGCTGTTGAGCGGGGTGAGGGCGGTCAGCACCCTGGAATCTCTGCGAATCTTTTCCGCCATGGCGTGCTTCACTTCTTCGAGTTTGCCCTTAGCGGCGGCGTCTTCACTGCTCATGTAGTCCTGGGAATAGAGAAACAACTGGCCGGACGGGATCACCAAAGTCCGTATGTCACTGGCCAGCGCACCTGTTGAGATTGCTTCCAGCACTCCATGTTGCAGTTCGCCTGGCAGCCCTTGGGCCAGTACAGTAAGGATGCGGGAGGATGTCAGTGCGCCATATCTCTTGGAATTGCGCCTGACATTGTGAATCAGCTTTGCCTTAACCTCTGCAATTTGCTCGATCATGCCGGTCCGATGGAAAGTCTCTGCTGCAGCTCGTAGGCTGTGTTCTGAGTGGAATCCCTCGTGCATTGTCAGTCGTACCTCGTCCAAGGCATTAGAACGTCTTCATCATGTCTATAATAAACGACAATTGCATCCTGTAAACAGCACGCTTACTTTTTTTTCACACATTGCGCAATTCTCCCCACCTGCAACTCATGCCACCGTATATGCAGTACATTAATGATTCACTCGCTTGACATTAATTTACACTAATATATATTTGTTCCCGCTGAAATCTGAAGATCCTGGCGAAGGAGGTCAGCGTGGAATATTCAGGGTTTATGCTGGTGCTGGGAGGGGTGCTTCCTTGCCTGGGACTTGGGCTATTCTGCTATCTCTTGAAACTTCTGCTGGAATTCAAGGACGACAGCACGGTACAGGATGAGCCGCAGTATGTGCGCGAACTGAACACCAAGTTGGACCTTAACAACGTTGAGACGGAGCGGGACCTGCTTTAAGTAATGAAGACCGTTGCACCGGGCCGCGTGCTCCTGCTAAACTGCCGCCAAATCAACCTTCCCCCAAGCGGGGACATTGCGGCGGTGCCATGCCTCGTAGCTACTTCCTCCAGTTCGTATTTCTTATCCTCATATCGTCGACCTCCGCCTTTGGCGGCGCTCTCGAAGAGTGTCAGGAATTCACCACCTATGGGGTCCCAGGGCAAGCCGGTGACCTGCTCTGCCGCAAGGGATTCCTGCTGAGCCACGATGCCCAAAAAAAGACCCCGGTTTGGGTCGTCGAGAGGCTGACCAGGGAGCGGCTGCAGGCAAAGTTGAAGCGCTCGGACAATTTCCGACCGGATCTCGACCTTCCCAAGGGACAGCGCGCCGAGCTTTCCGACTACCGTGGATCCGGTTATGACCGGGGACACATGGCCCCGGCCGCTGACATGGCGTGGAACGAACAGGCAATGTCGGAGAGTTTCTACCTTTCCAACATGGTGCCGCAGGCTGGCCAAGGGATGAACCGTGGCATCTGGTCGGAACTGGAAGGGAAGGTGCGCAGGTGGGTGGAGCAGCGCGGGGAACTTTTCATCTACAGCGGACCGATCTACGCGAAAGGCTCGCTGAAGACCATCGGCAACAACCATGTAGCGGTGCCGTCGGCCCTGTACAAGGTCATCCTCGACCCGGTACGACACGAGGCGCTGGCGCTTATCATGCCCAACCAGGCGCTTGAGAGCGAGGACATGCCGAAGTACCTGGTGCCGGTCCGCGAGGTGGAAAGGCAGACAGGGCTTGATTTCTTTGCCACTCTCCCCAAAGATGAGCAGGACCGGATCGAGATGCCGGCGGCAACTGCGCTGTGGCAGTAAGTTAAACTAATGCTTCAGGCTTTGCCCTATAAACGCAGCAGCATCTTCCTTTAACTGGGTCAGCGAGTCAGCCTCCAAGTACATCATGTGCCCGGAACGGTACCGTTTCGAGGAGATGTTGCTCCGCAACTGCGGTCCCAGCCCCAGGTGCGCCAAAGTGTGATCCGAAGCGAAATGCGGAGTGGCCAGGTCGAAGAGGCCCGAGGCAACCATCACCTTCAGGTACGGATTCTTGACCATCGCGTCACGCAGGTTCTCGCTGGTGTCAGCATAACTGTTCTTGGCCTCCCAGTCCCAGCGGCCGATACCGCCTCCGAGCACGAAATATTCCTGGTCGGATTGGTAACCGAGTTCCTCTCTCAGGTAGGCGTTGACGGTGCTGGTGAAAGGTGGACGAATGTTGGTCACCGTCGCATCGAAGCCGAGATGTTTGCCCGGTTCCGGATTTTCCGCGTTGAACCTGCTGTCCATCAAACCGACTATGCGCCCTTCGCGGCGCAACAACTCCCTTGCGAAATCACGGTTATCCACCCTGAGGTTTCGGTTTTCGATCAGTTCGGCGCTGAGCCCGGTGAACGCAGCCATTTTTGCAGCTATGTTCTTGCGCTGCTCTGCAGTCAGTCGATCGCCCTGGTTGAGTGCCCAGAGGTATTCCGTTGCCGCCCATTGTTCCGCCTGTGCCAAGGTCCGGTCGAGATTCGCCTGCAAGTCGGGTGCGAGTTTTTTATGGTACCAGGCCGTCGCAGTGTAACTGGGCAGGAAAAGCTGGAAGGGGAGGTCGTTACCGATATCGAAGGTTATGGTCTGCATGTTGAGAACGCTGGAGATCAAGACCAGGCCGTTCAGTGCCACGCCGTGTTCCACCAGGTGCTCAGCGAGGCCGGCGCAGCGGAAGGTGCCGTAACTCTCGCCGACCAGGAAGACAGGGGCGTCCCAGCGCCCGTTGCGGGTAAGGTAGAGCCTGACGAAACGCCCTAGCGAATCGATGTCGGGTTGAACGGCGGCGAATTTCTTAGCGAGGTCAGGCTTCGCGGCGCGGCTGAAGCCGGTACCGACAGGATCGACGAAGACGAGATCTGCCATGTCGAGCCAACTGGAGGCATTATCGACCAGGTGGAAGGGGGGCGGCGGCATGCTCCCGTCAGGCATCATCTGTACACGCCTTGGGCCCAGCGCACCCAGGTGCAGCCAGACCGAGGCAGCGCCGGGGCCGCCGTTGAATACGAAGAGCAGGGGGCGGGGCTTCGCCGCGGCAGGTTGCGGCACGGCATAGGAGACGTAAAAGATGTCTGCTTCGGTCTCTCCCGCATCGTTTTGCACCGGCAGCGTTCCGGCGCAGGCCTGGTACGACAGTTCCTTGCCGCCGATGCGCGCCTTGTGGCTGGTTACCATGGCTCCGCTGCTTGGCGCCAGCTTGTTCTGCGTTTCCTGATGTTCGACGTTTTGCTGCTTACTCTCGTGGGCCGCGGCAGCGGCATAAGACGGCACGTGTGCCGAGGCAAAGAGCAAAGTTGCAACTAGCAGTAGTGATCTGAACAAGTATCTCCCTCCCGTTGATGCTGATTCCAATCAACACAGTCGATACTATGTCACAAAAAAAAGCACCCTGCCATTCAGCAAGGTGCTTTTTTATGCCGAAATCCTGCTAGTGGGCTCAATAGGCGACGTAGGGACCAGTCCCGAGGGGGGAAGTTGCGGTTTCGATGCCGAAGGCGACGCTGCGCCCCATGAAGAACGTGAGCCCCCAGTCGAACCCGAAGCCGGACTGTCCTCCGACATCGCTGAAAACGCTGTTGGAACTGTTGACCAGGGTGTTGAAGTTGGAGATCTGGAAGCTCACCGTGGAGGAAGGCGACCCACCGGAGCCCACGTTGGTCGCCAGCAATGTCCTGGTCACCGGAGGGCAGTACCACTCCGCATTGGGTGAGGCGCATGCCGGAAGGATGCTGGGGTCGGCGTTGGGGAAGAACAGGCCGTTGGACCCGGTGTCTGCAAAACCGTTGGCAGAGATGCCGTTGAAGACGGTGGTGAAGTCACCGTCGGCATCAGTCTTTAGTACCACCGGATTCGACAGTGTGTTGTTGGTGCTGGTGCCGATCCCCAGGATCACGGATCCTGCGATCGACGGCACCCCGCCGACGGGTACCGGGGGCAGGCTGACGATGAGACCGTTGTTGTCCACTGGGAGCGCCGCAACCGGGTTCTGCACCTGGTCGGTAAGCGGGACAGTGGTATCAACGCAGGTGCTGCCGCTGCAGCTGAAATACACGCCGTTGGCCAAGGTGAAGGTGCAGGCAGGTCCGCAATCCTCCTTGGACACGCCCACACCCAGGATCCCGGCGAAGCCGGAAGAGACGGGAGTAGGATCGGCGTTGGCGCAGGAAGTGGGGAGCGAGCCGAAGGTAGAATTTATGACCTGGATAGGCACCGAGACGTACGGTTCGTTGCCCAGTTTGACCTTGGCGGTACGGATGGGTCCCCATAACGAACTTCCGTCGGCAAACTGGACGCAACCGGTAAGTGAGCCGGCGCCGCTGGCTACTGGCGGCAGGGTCAGGTTGGGGATCGCCTACTGGAACACGCGCAAACCATAGCTGCCGGTATCGAGCAGGATGTCGTTCACGGTCTGGCAGACGGAGAGATCGGGGTTGCAGACGGTGACGCTGACGCAGGCCTTGTTGAGATAGCTTCCCGGCGAGCAGAGCGCCCCATCAACGGTGACGGGCATGACATTGGCGGCGGTGATCGATTCCGACGTGGTGGTGAGGGCGGTGCTGGCAGTCAGAGTGCCTAGGGTAGCCGTTACCGTCGTCGTACCTACTGACACAACGGTAACCGTCCCCTTGGTCCCGGCTGTGTTGCTTATCGTCGCGATCCCGGCAGTGGAGGAGTTCCAGGTAACCTGGTCGGTGATGTCCCGCGTACTGTTGTCGGAATAGGTGCCAGTGGCGGTAAACCGCTCGGTGGTACCGACGGAGAGCGTGGTGTTGGCAGGGGTCACCGTTATCGAGGTGAGTGCAGGTCCCTTGCTCCCTCCGCCGCCGCACCCCACCAACCCAACGAGCACTGCCACCATGGTAAGGACTGCCGATAGCTTAACGTATCTCATCGACGCTCACTCCTTCGGGCAGGAGTTCGGGAAGATAGGCCCGCCCTTGCAGGTTCCGCATGTGGCCCCAGGTTTCCACCACCAACTTATCCGTCGTCACCTTCGCGCCGCGGCGCCCGTGTTGACGAACGGCGCGGGAAAGAGCCTTGCGGTAGTCCTGGTGGTAATTCCCCAGCAGCACATGCAGGTCAGGATGTACAAGGCCGTTCCATGCTACCGCGAAGACAACGCCGGAAGGCGCGACGTATTCACGCACTGTGGTGGCCGTGGTTCCCGATGCGATGGATTGGACCCGATACTTGGCTCGGGCGGTCGACTTCTGGAGTACGCCGGAAAATTTCCGTGTGTCTCTGGCGATGGTGTCTGCCGGTTCCCCCAGAGTCGCTTCCGCAACCCCGTACCGGCAGGCGATGACCAGCGCCAGACTGAGCGAAATATGCCAAAGTCGTAGCATCATCGTTGTCCCCTGTGCCGCTTGGAATTTGGTCCTTCCCAGAAACAAGGAGACAGTCTACCAACATTTGTAAATTTGTCTTAAAATGTGTTAATTTTTTTGACGTCGATTAAGCGGGGAGGAAGGCGGGAAAAAGTTTCGCCGCCATGGGGAATCCCGAGGCGGCGAAATGGTAAAGAGGCAGGGTGGCAGGGCCTGAAGAGTAATAGCTACTTCTTGCCTTTCTTGGAGAGTTCGGCGGCAACCTCTTCGCTGATGTCCTTGGGCTTCACTTTTTCGTCGGCAAAGAGTACACCTTTTTCCTCGACCACCAACAGGTACCCGTGGGCCTTGGCGTAGTCGCTGGCCGCCTTCTTGATCACCCCGCCAACCTCGTTGGTCAGCTTCTCCTGCAGTTTCGACACCTCGATTTCACTCGCCCGCGCCTGTTTCTGGTACTCCTCGACCTTCTTTTGGAATTCGGCTGCCTTTGCGGCGCGCTCCTTCTGGGTCATAGTGGGCAGCTTGGCCTCGATGGCGGCCTTCTGTTTTTCGAGCTGCTTGGTCTTGGCGTCCAGCTTGCTGCGCAGATGCTCGGACTTTTTCTTAAGAGATTCGCCTGCCGCCTTGCCTTCCGGGGATTCTACCGCGACCTTGGCCATGTCGATGTAGGCGATTTTCACCACCGACGCGTCAGCGTCTTTGGCAGGAGCGACCGGAGCGACCGCAACAGGCACCGCTGCCGCAACAGGTGCAGCTACCGCAACAGGTGCCGTTGCAGGAACTGCGGCGGGCGCAGTTTCAGCGGCAAAACCATTGGCAGCAATGAGGGAGGTAAGGGCGGAGCCGATAAGCAGTGTCACGAACCTGATCATATGATTATCCTTTGTGTAAATAATGGTGACTGCAACGGGGAGAGCATAAAGCCTTTGTTGCGCTTTGGCAATTAAAAGAAATCCGCGATAACGCACTGCAGTGGCACCACGGGGATGGAAAGTACCGGCTAATCGAGCCCATAAAGGCTGTTGACTCGTATACGCCTCACTGCTACCATGCCAACACTCAAGAGGAGCGTCCGATGACCGATATACTACACAAACTGCAGGCAGCCACGACCGATAACCAGGCCACTGCTGAGCTTTTGCGCGAAGCTGTGCAAGAGATTTGCGAGCTGCGAAAACAAAGGGACGCGCTGGAAGAAATCATGATCGTTTTGTCGCGTACCACGCTGCCTTGGGACGAGGAGGGCAACCCCACCGAAGCCCTGCCGCACTTCAAGGAGCGGTACCTGAACGCGGTGCACGAAGCCGCCGGGCTGCTTGGGCTCGAGGTGCGCAGCACCATCACCAGGACCGAACCGAGAACCTGACCCCACCCTTAACACCGAACTGTGGAGCGTACATGCCTAGCAACATGATGGAATGGGGATTCGTCGTCGTATTTTTCCTCCTGCCGGGAACCATCGGCGCCTATGTCGCCTACACCAAGGGACGCAACCCGCTGCTGTGGTTGGTGATCAACGGCCTCTTCGCTCCTACGGTGATGATCACTCTCTTTCAGCGCCCGCTGCGCCCGGTAATGGGCCACTACCGGCAATGTCCCAAATGCAGCGAATTCAGCAAATGGCGCGAGACCTCGTGCAGGTTCTGCGGCACCGCTCTTAGCTGAGCCACACGATGTTCTTCCGTAAGCAACCTGATTTCGGCCAACTCCTACGTGAACTGGGGAGTTTCACCCGGCGCGACGTTACCCAGGGGCTGAAGCTGGCCAAATACAAGAAAACAGCGCACACGCTCCTTAAAAAGGACCCTGCCTCTGCGCACGTGCTGCTTGGGCTGGTCGCCTGCCTTGAACACGATATTGCCACGATGCACGCCCAGTACCTCCAAGGCATCGAGCACTCCGACTCCTACCTCTCCCTGATGTACTACGCCTCCGCCCTGGAAAAATCCTGCCTTTGGAACGATGCTGCCAAGTACGCCCTGCTCGCACTGGACCGCGCGCCCCAGGAGCCGAAACTGCTCAATGCCGCCATCGGCATTGCGCCGTTGACAGGGAGGTTTTCGCTACTGAAGAAATTGCTGTCGCAGTGGCAGGAGGATCACGAGGGGGTGCGTCACCCGCGCCAGGGCGATTACGAGGCGGTGACCGAAGCGCTGACTCGGCACGGGCTGGCGGAGCAGGACCTGAAGACGGTACTCGCCGCCATTGGGACGGCCTTCAGTGAAACCGACGCCATGCTGCAGCACTACAGCTATGAGTTGGTGCGTGGCAAGGACTCATCCTTTATCCATTACCGTTTCGTACTCCCGGACAACCTGGTGGCGACCTACTATGAGGACCGTGTCTCGGAGCGGCTCGCCACCATGCCCTGCCATCCCCGCATCTTCGACGCGTTCTCCTTTTCGGTCGAGAACGGCACATTGTATGAACTTTACGACAGCATGGAGCGGGAACTTGCTTCCAGTGCGGACACCATCAAGGTCCCCGATCCCGACAAGATGAAGCTGATCGAGGAACTGATCAGCGGCGTGGAGGTCTAGCTTGGTCAGCAACGAGTCGCGTATCCGCTTCCATGCCGCGTTCGAACAAGTGCTGGACGAACTAATCGTCGTGGTGGCCAAGGAGAAGGAGAGGAATCCGCAGACGTACAAGGAATCGCCCCAGGCAAAGCTGTTGGCGCGCGTGTACCGGGCCATCAAGGACGAGATACCGGCTGACCCGCAGCACGCCGCCTACTACCAGGGGGAGGCCGAAGGGCATGCGTACCGGCAATGGCGCCGGGCCAAACCGACCAAGGAACACCGGCTCTTTTTCAAGTGGGACAAGGAGACCAATGCCATCATCTACGCCTGGCTGAACAGCGAGGTGAGCCTGGTGAAGTATAGAAGTCACATGGAGGCATACCGGGCGTTTAGGGGGAAGGGTAAGGGGTGAAAACCGCCAGCGCGGCGCAATACCCGGCTGGGACCGCCAGGTCCTGAATGCGCCAGCGATTGGCCTCGGTGGGGACGGAGGCATGGCCAAGGAAGATCGCCGGTTGGCCCGGCCGCAGCGACACGTCGAAGCCGGTGGAGGGTTGGGAGAAGCCGCTCCCGATGGCCTTCATGTAGGCTTCCTTCCTAGTCCAGCACCGATAGAACGCTTCCAGTTGCTGCCGCGGCTCCAACCCGAACAGCTCTTCACGCTCACGCACAGAAAAATAGCGCTCCGCCATGGGACGAAACGCCAGATCCTGCCGCACTTCTTCCAGGTCTACCCCTATCTCGACGCCGTAACACACCGCTACCAGCAGCTGCCCGCCAGCATGGGAAACATTGAAGCGCAAGCTTTCGTAGCCTTGGCAGCCCTTTAGATACGGCTTCCCGAACTCTCCCTCCGCAAACTGGAGGCGTCCCGGTTCCTCGCCGGTGAGGCCAGCCAGGATTTCCCGCAGCAGCCCCCGTCCAACCAGGAACTCTTCGCGCTTGATGCTATCAAGCAGCCTCGCACCGCGTTGTAGTTCGCTTTCGCTTAAAAATCCGACAAGGCGCTTCTTCTCGTGCTCCGGGCGCTGCAGCGGTTCGAGCCGGTAGTGAGCTCGCACCGCCTCCAATCCGGGGATCGGGTTCAAGCCCCGGCCTCGAACGAAGCGCGCAGCAGCCGCAGCCCTTCCTGTGTCGAGATCCGCGGTGAGTAGCCGAGATCCTTGCGGGCCGCAGAGATGTCGAACCAGTGGGAGGTGGCGAGCTCCTTGGCAACGAAACGGGTCATGGGAGGTTCGCCGGACAGCCGCAACGTTTTCCATGCCATTTCACAGGCGACCCCGGCGGCGTACGCCACCCCCGCAGGGATGGTGCGGGTGACCGGTGGGACACCGGCGGCAGCGAGGATGGCGTTAACCATGTCCCACAGGGCTATCGGCTCACCGTTGGAGATGAAGTAGGCCTTTCCGGCGAGCGGGGCATCGGCGCTGAGGCGGTCGGCCGCGTTCAGGTGCGCTTCGGCGGCATTCTCCACGTAGACCGTGTCCACCAGGCAGGATCGGGTGCCAATGCGTTTCAAAGCGCCGGCACGTCCCTTGGCGACGATGCGCGGCACCAGGTGGTTGTCATTGGGCCCCCAGATCAGGTGAGGCCGCAGAGACACGGTAGACAGGGTGCGCGAGTTGGCGGAGAGCACCGCCTTTTCGGCGAGCGCCTTGGTGTGCGGGTAGGGCGCCTCGAAGTGGGCGGGGTAGGGGAGCGACTCGTCGCTGCCCTCGACGTCGGAGCCGTCGAAAACAACGCTCGGTGAACTGGTGTAGACCAGGCGCCTGATGCCGAGGATGCGGCAGCCGGCGATCACGTTCTCGGTGCCGACGACGTTGGCCAAGTAATATTCCTGGAAGTCGCCCCAAATCCCGGCCTTGGCGGCCATGTGAAAGACAATGTCGCACCCTTGTGCCGCCTCGACCACGGCGTTCAGGTCGGAGAGGTCACCGCGACGCTGCTCGACACCAAGCGCGGCAAGTTCGGGATAGTCACCACGCGAGAAACTGACGACCTCGTCGCCGCGGGCGCGCAACTGCCTTACGATAGCGGAGCCGAGAAAGCCTCCTCCCCCGGTGACTAGCGCGCGCATTTCAGGCTCTCCGCGGCCCAGACCGCCAGCTTCTCCCGGAAGATCTTGGCGTTGTGCCGGATGTCCACCGGGAAGGCCGGATGGAACAGGATGGTCTCGATGGAGCGGGTGTGGATATGCTCCTCCGCCAGTGCTTTAAGCTCCTTGCGGATCTGTTCCTGGTCGACCTTGACGTTCTTCTCCAGTTCGATGCAGATCACCGGCGTGAGGGCACCCGGCTCGCCGACGCCCACGAGGGCGCTACGGAACACGGCGGGGTGGGTGTTGAAGACGGCCTCGCAGGGAATGGTATAGAGGGGACCTCCCTCGGTCTCGACGCGGTGCGACTTGCGCCCGCAGAACCAGACGCGTCCATCCTCGTCCCTGCCGCCCAGGTCGCCCATGCGGTGAAAGAAGGAGCCGGTGGCCGGATCGATGATCTTGGAGAGGTGGTCGGATTCAGGGCGGTTGTAGTAGCCGCGGGTCACCTGTTCACCCTGCACCACGATCTCGCCGATCTTACCGGTGGGAACGCGCAGCAGATCGTCCCAGCCATAGATGGGGTTGTCGGTGATCTGGATGATCTCCAGGCGGATCCCTTCCACGGGACGGCCGACGCAGACTCCGCCGCCGGCATCGGTGATTTTGCGGGTTTCCTGCAGGATTTCGGTGCTGCCGATGGAGCAGACTGGGAGCGCCTCGGTGGCGCCGTAGGGGGTGAAAACCTGGACGCCGGGATTGAGGAGGCTGGTGAAGCGTTCCAGGACTGAGGCCGGCACCGGCGCACCGGCCGAGATGGCGCGGCGCAGGGTCGGCAGTTTCACGCCGTGCTCCACGCCGTAGCGTCCCACCCGATTGATGAGCGCGGGGGAGCCGAACATGGTGGTCACGCCGTACTCGTTGATGGGCCCTACGATCTTGCGCGGATCGACCGAACCGGGACGGGTAAAGTCCATCTCCGGGATCACCGCGGTCATGCCCAGCGCGGGAGCGAACAGGGCGAACAGCGGGAAGGTCGGGAGATCGATCTCACCCGGTTCAATGCCGTAGACCTCTTTGAGCGCCTGCACCTGTGCGGAGAAGTTGCCGTGGCTGTAGATGGCCCCCTTGGGGATGCCGGTGCTGCCGCTGGTAAAGAGTATGGCAGCGACGTCATCCTTTTGGGTCGGGGCGAGGGTGAACGGGGTGTCGTCCTGCTGCTCCGCGATGATCCTGGCCAGCGTGGTCCCTTCCCAGAACAGGCGCGGGCCCACGGTAACGCAGGTGCGGATGCTCTCCTTGCCCCAGCCGAAGAGTTTCCGGGCGATATGCGCCTTGGGAATGCCGATGAAGGCGTGCGGCTCCGCCTCGGAGAAGCACTGTTTCAGGTTCTTGATCCCCAAGCCCGGGTCGATCAGCACCGGCACCGCGCCCACCTTAAAGAGAGCGAAGGTGAGGGCGAAGAATTCCGGACTCGGCGTCACCATGAGCACGGTGCGCACGCCGCTGCGGATGCCGTTGGCGATCAGCCCGCGCGCGATCTTGTCGCTCAGGCTGTTCAACTCGCCGAAGGTGAGGCTCCGCTTCCCCTTGGGGAAGATGATCGCCCTGGTGTCCGGCTGACGCCGGGCCATCTCCGGCAGGTGCGCGGCAATGTTGACGAATTCGGTCTCGGCCATCGGTCAGGCAGTCTCCTGGGGCTCGGTCTGATGCAGGAACTGGACGATCATCGGCACAACTTCATCTTTCATGTCTTCGAGGATGTAATGCCCGGCGTCAGGGTAGCTCTTCACCTGTGCCTTGGGGAAGCGGCGCAGCCACTCGGCCAGGAAGGTGGTGTCGAACACGAAGTCGAGCTCGCCCCAGAAGATGGCCATGGGAAGGTCGCGGAAGCGATCGAGTCCGTCAGCGATCTCGCTCACCACGTCGTAGCCGCGGTCGCCGGGAGCAAGCGGGATATCCTGCACGAAGCGCAGCGTCGCGATCCGGTTCTGCCAAGAGTCGTAGGGAGCGCGGTACGCCTGCATCAGCTCCTGCGACATCGGGTTCTTCTTGCAGCCGACTATGGAGGCGCCGACGCTGAAGGCGTTGAAGCCGCGCACCAGCAGGGTGCCGAGCATGGTGTCACGGCAGATTTTCAGTCCCAGCGGAAAGGTCTTCTCCTTGGGGAGATGGAAGGCTGCGGTGTTGAGCACCACGATACGGCCGATGCGCTCCGGGTGGCGGCTCGCGTACCCCATGCCGATCATTCCGCCCCAGTCGTGCACCACGAGGGTGATCTTCCCCTGCAGGTCGAGCGAGTCGATCAGGCGCTCCAGGTCGTCGATGCGGCGCGAAAGGGTGTAGTCATAGCGGTCGTCGCCCGGCTTGTCCGAGAAGCCGCAGCCGATGTGATCGGGCACGATGCAGCGGTAGTTGTCGCGCAGCGCCAGCACCAGGTTCCGGTAGTAGAAGGACCAGGACGGGTTGCCGTGCACCATGACCACCGGCGCGCCGGTCCCCTCGTCGAGGTAGTGGTAGGCGAGGCCGTCGAGGTTGAGGGTGCGGCCGGTGAAGGGGTAATATTTTTTCACTGCGTCTCTCACCAGTCCACTCCAAGCATCAGGCAGTTAAGGCCGCTTCCGATACCCAAAAGGGCCACCCTGTCGCCGGCGGAAAGGACCTCGCGCTCGTCGGCCAGCGCTGCGGTAAGGGGCAGGGAGACGGTCCCCATGTTGCCCAGAAATTCGTAGCTGGTGAAGTCCTTGTGCAGCGAGATGCCGAGAGTTTTCAGGATGGCGCTCTGGTGCGCGCTCCCCACCTGGTGGCAGATGACGCGGTCAACATCGGTCTCCCGCCAGCCCACCTCGGGGAGAAACTCATCCCAGGTGCGGCGTCCCAGTTCCACGCCGTAGTTCATGACGCTCACCGCGTCGGTACTCATCGATTGCTCATAGCCACCCTTGCCGTCCGGAGTCATGCCCCAGAGGCAGAGGCCGTGGTGTTCCGGCGCCGCTTGGGCGATGCCGCCGCGCAGCCGCCTGCGGCCGGACTTGGAGAAGGAGCCGTCGGTAAGAAGCACCGCCACCGCGCCCGAGCCGCCGGTGAGGGTAGCGAGCGAGCTGGCGAAGTTCTCCATGCTGCGGTCTTCCAGCATCTTGGCGATCATGACGTCGTTGATGTCGCGTGCGCTCTCACAGGAGACCACAAGGCCGGCGCGGATCTGGCCCAGCTCGATGCGGTTGGCGACTTCGAGGATACCGTTCAGGACGCCCAGGCAGGCGTTGGAAAGATCATACACGGCGGCGTTGCCCGAGACGCCAAGGCCGGCGGCGACGCGGCAGGCGGTGGCAGGTTCGAAGCGCTCACGGCAGACGCCGGTGTAGAGCAGGGCACCGATCTCGTTGGGGGAGATACCGGCTGTTGCCAGAGCCTTTTTCCCGGCGGCGATGGCGCCCTTGGAGAGCTGGAAGCCCGGCTCCCACCAGCGGCGCTCGCGGATCCCGGTCAGGGCTTGCAGTTGTCCCGGGGTGAAGTGCAGCGTCTTGTAAAGCGGCTCCAGCCGCGCCTCGAGCTCGTCCGAGGTGACCACCACCGGAGCGAGTTCGTAACCGAAAGATTCGATATATACCTTGGAATACTTCATCTAGCACCTTAAGAATTGAATGCGTAAAACCTGAAAGCATGACCACAGAGGACACTGAGGTCCACAGAGGGCACAGAGAATAAAATTGTTAGACGCCTTGACCATTCCCTCGCCCATTGGGAGAGGGTGCCCGAAGGGCGGGTGAGGGCGACGCCACGAAGTGAGGTGGCTGCTACTTGCAGCGCCCTCACCCCAGCCCTCTCCCGGGGGGAGAGGGAGTTTGGACATGAGAGCTGCCATGATCTGCCACCATTCAACCTGCATTGCCCATCCCCTCGCCCATTGGGAGAGGGTGCCCGGAGGGCGGGTGAGGGCGATGCTACGAAGTGAGGTGGTTGCTGGTTGCAGCACCCTCACCCCAGCCCTCTCCCGGGGGGAGAGGGAGTGCGGACGATGGGTTAGCCTCGTCCGAGTTGCACGGTGAAGTCGTTCATCTGGTAAATGGCCCGCCCGTCAACGTACAGGAAGCCTGCGGCGGTAAGGACGCGGTTGGCGTCATCGACGGCGGTGATCCAGGCCATGACCGTGACTTCCTTGTCGGTCGGCACCACCTGGCCGCGGTAGAGCCAGCGGTGCTTGCGCTCCAGGGCCACGGCAGCGACAGTATCACCTTCGTTCCAGCCCCAGCGCTCAACGGCCGCAAACTTCATCAACTGCAGGAACGATTCGAGCCCCAACGACCCCGGCGTGACAGGATCTTCATAGAAATGGGCCTTGAAATACCAATCCTCAGTGACGACCGTCTTTGTTCCCCTGATATAGCCAAGGCCGGCCGGGCCGCCATCAGCAACATACAGGTCGATCCTGTCGATCATGCGCAGCATCTTGTCAGGGAAAGGACGCTGCTCGGGGTAGGGGATCGACCGGCCACGGCCGGCTTCCTCTGCGCTCGGGATGTACGGAACCGCTTCACGGATCCCCACCTGGTTGGCCAGCGCCTCCTTGGCGAAGAAACCGAACATGGTGTCGCCTTCGTACAACACACCGTGGCGGTCGGCCACCGAGAAGTCGAACTCCTGGATGATCATGCCGCCGCTGGTGGCCGCCTTGGTGAGGGTAGCCGTGGCAGTCAGCGTGCCGCTGTCCGGCGTCACCGGGCGATGCTGGACCGCGGTCCCACCGAGGTTGCGGAAGGAGATGTCGGTCGGGCTGGTAAGCGCAGAACCGACGTAGGCTGCCAGCCAACCGCAGGGCTGCAAAGCGGCTTCCAGGAGCACGGCGAAGGGCATGCGCGGCTGACGGTCGGCGGCAAAATACCACTCGTCCACCGGGATGTCGTACTGCGCCTCGGCCATGGCGCCCGGCACCATCTGCCACGGCTCGCCTTTGATGCCGGTGACGCGGTCCATGAACTGGAACGGCGGTCCGGGGAGGCGGGCGATCTTCCTCTCGTTGTCGAAGACCTTGTAACGGTCGCCGAACCCTTCAGAAGGATTGCCGTTGCTGTAGGCCAGGATCTGCTGTTTGGTGTAGATGGCCGGCTTTTGGTCATAGGCGGGTACCTGCACGACAGCAGGAGTAACGTTGTGCGATTGCGTCCTGTTACGCTGCCACAGTTGAAGCAATGCTTCACGGTTGGTGCCGGTCAGGCGCGCGGACATGTTGGTGATTTCGACGATCGGCTTGCCGTCGGCGTACATCAGCGCGTCGACGATGGCGTACGGCTCGGGGCGATAGCCCAATTCGCGCACCGTAACCTCGTAGGTCACCACCTTGGTGGTCTCCAGTACCTGGCCGCGGCAGCAGAGTTGGCTGGCGACACCGGGGACCGGCTGCCAAGCGGCACCGTCGGCCTCGGCGACCCAGCCCAGACGCAGCAGGAAGATGCGTAGCGTGTGCATGCAGCACTCGTACATGAGCGTGCCGGGCATGACGCGGTCATCGACGAAGTGACAGGTGATGAACCAGTCGTCCGGGTGAATGTCAGCTTCGGCTCGGATGAAACCAAGTCCGCAGCGGCCGCCGTCGGGCACCAGTTCCATGACGCGATGCACCAGCTCCATCCTGCCGCCCGGGATTGTGAGCGGGCGCTGGATCGGCAGTCCCGAGAAGAGGGGGCCGAAGCATCCGGCGAGGTCACCGCAGCGCAGGGCATCCAACTGCCGCGCATCGTAGGAGGCGGGTTGCATAGGGACCAGGTACTGCCAGTCAGCCGGCAACTTACCTGTCTTGGGCCGCAGGTCAATGGCGCCGCGGACGATGCCCTTGCCGGCATCCAGTTCCTCTTGGGAGAAGAAGCCGGCGCAGCCGTTGCGCATGGAGAGAAGCGGTTGCCCGTTCACGGTCGCTTCGAAGTGGAAGCGGAACAGGCAGGTCTCGCCCTGCCGGAAGAAGCGCTCGATGCGGATGTCGTAATTGATGGTCTCTCCCGGCGCGGGAAGCTCGCGATGGAAGGTCACCACGGCGTCCAGGAGCCGGTACACGGCGAGTCCCTTGGTGATGAAGTCAATGCCGAGGTAGCCGGACAGGAACAGGTCGGCTTGGCCCGCCTCGACCGCGATGCAGGTCGGGATGCGGTTTCCGTCCAGATACCAGGCGCCGGGATGAACATCGTGCTGGGTGACCACGCGGCCGCTGGTCATCGATTTTGGCTCGCCCTCGAGCGCCACGATGCGGTGCACCAACTGCAGCGGCACGTCCGGCAGCCTCACCCTGGTCGGGTAGCTGTCCGCCTCGGCGAACTCCGGTCCGAGCATCTTTGCCACCGACCCGATGGCGAACTCCAGGCACATGTCGTAGTCGTACAGTGCCGGCAGCGCGCCAGGGTAGGGGGCGGGCACCGGAGCAGTAGCAGACACCAAAGCCGTAGCAGGAGCGGACGCCGTAGTAGAAGTCGGAACCACCGCGCTGCCGCCGTCAAATGCTGCACGCGCCTCGCGTCCTCCCCTTTGCGAAGGGGAGACAGAGGGGATTTGCCTTTCGCTGGCCCCAGCCGCGGCCATTGCCCCAGTATAAGCAGTCTGGTTCAAGAGATCCTGATCAACCGGTATCCCCGCAGCCAGCATCTGCTCCTGGATGGAGATCTGCAGCGACAATGCGTCGGCGATGGACCGGCTCAGGTCGTTGGCAACCCGGAGGTAAGTATCGTGGGCCTGCTGGTGCGCGTCCCGGGCACGGGCAAAGTCGCTCAGCAGCGGATCGACGACCGGTTCTACAGCGGGAGCCTGTGCGACCGGTGCAGGAGCGGCCTTGAACTGCGCAGCACTTTGCGTCGGCTGGGAGACCGATTGAGAAACAGCGCTAACTGTCGTCGCAATAGCCGGAGAAGCGGGTGTAAAGCCAGCATTAGCCGCTGTCTCCTGAGTCGTACTTACCGGATTATTTACGCCGGGCATTACCGTCGCACCGGTGGTAGCCGGAGCAGGAATCCCTGAAGGCTGCTGCGCTACATGCGGTCCCGCAGGAGCTTTGACCCCTGCAGACGTCGCTGCAACTACCGTAACCTGGGCAGCCTGTCCGGCCTGCGGCAAGCTCGGCGCGAAGGGTGCGCCTCCGGTAGAGAAGCGAATCCCTTTAAGCTCGGATGCCAGTACCGATGCCTGCACCGGAAGATCCGGCGTGGTAACGAAGAGCGGATCCAGGTCGACCGGAACGCGCTCTGAGGTGAGTTGTGCCAGAAGCCGCAACAAGCCGGAGTTGGCGTCGGTGCCGGGCTGACAGACCGAGCGGGCCACGTGGGGACGGTTATTGAGGATGCGCCCGATCATCCGGCTGCAGGAAGCGCCGGGGCCCATCTCGATGAAGTAGCGGATCCCTTCGCCGTAGGCGGCTTCGATCACCTTGGGGTAATCAATCCCTTCGACAGCCTGGGCGAGGATCGACTCGGCCGCACTGCGGCGATTCACCTGGTAGGCACTCCCGGCTGCGCCGCTGTAGAAGGTCACACCGGCAGGCGGGTTGGTATTGAAGACGTGCAGGTCGCGGTAGGCGGTCGACACCTGGCGCGCAACCTCGCAATGCACGGTGGTCACCCCTTGCAGCGGGAAGAAGCGGCAGTCGAGCATGGCCACCAGATGCTTCACCCACTTCACGTCGCCGCCAATGACGCATTCGTCCGGCGTGTTGACGATGAGAAGGTAGACACGGCTGGTTTTCTTGAGGGCGCGGCGCACTTCGCGCGCGGGCGCGTCCACGACGCCGATGCTCCAGTTGATCTCCTTCCCGTCCGGCTCGCCCCAGGCCTCGCGGGCGGCGCGGCATTCACCTGCCAGATCTCGGGTGAACAGGGTGGAGGCCTTCATGCGGGTGAGCATCAGGTCGCGTTCGGTCCAGGTGCGGGTGGCGAAGAGCCCGGCGGATTCGCCCAAGCTGTAACTGATTACCGCATTGGGCTTGATCCCGAAGCGCTGCACCACGTCGGTCACGGCGCATCCGGTGGCCACCTGCCCGAAGATCACGGCGAGATGGTTCTCGTGCACGCTGTCGATGGACGCGCCGTTCCAGAACTGCTCCGGCTGGAACTGCTCCCGCAGGTAGAGGTTCTCAGCGTCCTGGCGGCGATATACCTCCGGCCAGCGGGCGGAGAGCTCCATTCCCATGCCGGCGAAATGATTGCCGGAACCGGGGTAGACAAAGCCAATCTTGCCGTTTTTGCCAATCGGGTTGGCGGTGAAGAAGAGGCGATCGCGCTGGGACGGGTGCAGCACCGACTCCGCGTAGGCCGCGTCGGAGCGTAGAATCCGCTCTCCCTGTTGGCAGAGGGAAGCAAGCTCATCGGCGCTGCGGGCCACCATAGACACGGCCAGCGGTGCGCCGGAAGCGCTGCTTTCCTTGCAAACGCGCCGGGAAAGAACGGCCATATCCGGCGCCGGCCTTTTCTCTGCTGTTTCCCGCAACTGCCGCACACCGTCCGCGAGCTCCTGGCGATCCGCACCGGTGACGCTGAACAGGAACTCGTCCCAGCCCGCCAGCGGCGCCACGCGTTCGACGGCAGTGCGCTCCGGCACGTTTTCGTAACCCTGTAGCACGACATGGCTTACGCTGCCGTCCACGCCGAAGACGCTGACGCCGGCATGGCGCGCGCCTTCGCTGCGGTTTCTCAGCCAGTAACGCGACCCGTTGGGGAGGAAGAGGGCGCCGTTGCCAGAGAGTTGGCTGACGGGACGTTCGCCGGAACGGGTTCCCGGGATGATCTCCTGGTACAGCGCCAGGCAGCCACGCACCAGCGAGGCTAATCCAGATGCAGCGCCGGTATGGCCGATGTCGGCCTTGACGCTGGCCACGGGGAGCCGTCTCGACTGCGCGGCAGGGCCGGGCTCGTCGAAGAACTCGGTGAGGGCGGCAGCTTCCATCCGGTCTTCAGCCGCGTTGCCGCTGCCGTGGGCCTCGATGAGCCCGATGCTGGCGGGCGCGACCTCCGCCTCGCCATAGGCACGCTCCAGGGCGTGACGATAGGCGGGGACGCCGGGAAGCATGACTTCGCCGCTCGCACTGCCAACGCCGCCGATGACGGCGTAGATCCGATCGCCATCGCGCTCCGCATCTTCCAGGCGCTTCAGGATCACGGTGGCCGCGCCCTCACCGACCACGGTGCCGTCGGCGGACTGGTCGAAGGGGGTGGCGCTGCCGAAGCCGGAGTAGGGGCGGTTCAGGTGCTGGCCGATCACGGCCCTGAAGTCACCAGCCAAGTCCACGGCTCCCACGATGGCGCGGTCTATTTCGTTGGACTGCAACTGGCGCACCGCGGTTTCCAGTGCGCGCAGGCCGGAGCTTTCCTCGCTGGACATGGTGAAGCTGGGGCCACCGCAGCGGAATTCACGTGCCACGCGGCTGGCGACCACGCTACCAAGAGCACCCATGGTGCGGTTCGCGGTGAGTGCCGGCCCCGCCTGGTCGCGCAGTTGCTCGACCCACTGCTCCAGTTGCTCCGGGGAGAGTTTCAGGCCAAGCTGCCGCGCCCATGCCTTCGCCTTGTCCGCGATAGTCCAGCGGAAGGCGAAATTGGTGCTGTTCAGATCGAGCGCGATGCCGACAAAGACCCCGGCGCACAGGTTGTCTGCACGGTCCATCCCCGCATCCTTGATGGCGGCTGCGGCGGACTGCAGCATAAGGAGCTGCTGCGGCAGCATCTCCTCCAACTCTTTGGGCGGGATACGGAACTGGTCGGTCGGTTGGGCAAACTCGTCCAGGTAATAGCCGGAGAAGGGTGTGTCCTTCAGTTTTTCGGTGGCAAACCAGGCGCTTTGTTCAGCACCCCACCAGTCTTTAGGCTGCGAGGTCTTGGCACCGGTGTCACCGCCCAAGGCGCGGGACTGGAACGATTTCAAATCCTGCCATTTCCCGAAGCGGGCATCGAGCCCGACCACGGCCACCGGGCCACCCTTTTTCGGGGGCTCTGCGGCAACGGCACTCGCACCAGACGGGAGCCATTCCTCGACCAGCAGGTGCGCGTTGATGCCGCCAAAACCGAACGCGGAAACGGCAGCACGGCGGGGCACGCCGTCTGCGCGACGCTGCCACGGGGTTGCGCCCTGCAGTACCTTAAACGGACTCTCTTCCAGCCGGAAATTCTCCGGCGCCTGCTTGAAGTTCGCGGTAGGCGGCAAGGTTTCCTCGGCCATGGCCAGGAGCACCTTGGTCAAAGCAGCGGAGCCGGCGGCGGTCAGCAGGTGGCCGATGTTGGACTTTACCGAGCCAATCACGCATCCCTTGCCGGAGACGTCGCCCCACAGTTCCCTGAGGCTGCCGACCTCGGTGGCGTCGCCGACCGGGGTACCGGTGGCGTGGCACTCGATCAGGTCCACGTCCTGCGGCTGCCAGCCGGCCTTCTCGTAGGCGGAGCGCATGGCGCGCAGCTGCCCGTCTGCCATGGGTGCCAAGAGGCTGCCGCCCACGTCGTTGGAGAGGCCGATTCCCTTGATAACGCCGTAGATCCGGTCGCCCTGAGCGATGGCGTCATCCAGGCGCTTCAGCACGAAGATGCCGGCTCCTTCGCCCACTACCAAGCCGTCGCCGGAGGCGTCGAAGGGGGAGCAGATGCCGCGCCGCGACAGGGCGCGCAGTTGGGCGAAACCCATCTGGGTGTAGAGCGGATCGGGACGGGACAGGCCGCCGGTCAGCATGGCATCGGCACGGCCGGAAAGAAGTTCGTCGCAGGCGAGCTTGATGGCGTAGAGCGAGGAGGCGCAGGCTGCGTCCAGCGTGCTGCACCCGCCACCCAACCCGAGTGCGGCGGCCAGAAGCCCGGCCGGGAGCCCGGCCACGTAGCGATTGAGCGGGTTGGGGATCGGATCATTACCGGCGTGCCCCAGGAGTTTTTCCTCGAAGGTGCGGCCCAGCAGGGCGCGGGAGAGCTCAGCGGATTTTTCGCTGGGGAGGGCTAGGTTGCCGATGATGACGCCGATACGGGAGCGGTCTAGCTTGGCGGTTACCGCGCTGTCGAATGCGCGCTTGCCGGCGTGCAGCAGCAGCTGGAAAGCGGGATCCAGCCCGTCGGCGAGCTTCGAGTCGATGTGCAGCCCCGAAAGCGAGGACAGGGGAGGGAGGCTGTCGATGAAGCAGCCACGCTTGGAGTAGACGTGGTCCGGCTTGCCGGCCTCGGGATGGAAAGCGGCGTCAGCCGCGAGGGCCCAGCGTCCTGCCGGGACCTCGCGCGCCGCGCTCTTGGCGTTACGGATGTTTTCCCAGAATGTTGTCAGTTCCGGCGCGTCGGGAAAGATCCCGCCCAGGCCGACGATTGCCACGGAAGGCGACTGCTGCTTCATGCCTATGCCGCCCCCACAACAGTTACGGTCCTAAGCTTGTTGCGCTGGAAGGCCTGTTTCAGGGACGGGTCGATGACGCACTCGTATCCTTCGAGGCGCGCCACCAGTTTGCCGCTGCTGCGGTCGAGGAACTCCATGTCTGCGCTGGCGCCGTGCTGGCTCTCGGAGGTGACGCGGATGACCACCTGGACGCCTTCGCGCGGGAAGGACTCCTGGAACTGGCGGTAGCGGCCGGCGAAGCAGGGGAGCGAACCGGCGCCGAAGCGCTCGAAGCTCCAGAGGATCATCATCTGGAAAGCACTGTCGAGGACTAGCGGGTCGGTGAGCCAGGAGCTCCTCAAGGGGCGCCTGATCCATTTGGCGGGCGCCGGTGCACCCTTGACGGACGCGGCGATCCCCTTGGCGGAGCAGCCGTCCACCTGCTCAATGCCGTGCAGGTCCGGCCCGTGGAACAGGCGCTCGTTGTTGTAGATCACGCCGTCGTGCGGGGCGTACGGGGTGCTCGGGATTTCCTTGATGGAACGGATCCCTTCGGGATGCTTGGTCGCCAGCACGATCTCGGCACGGGCGTGCAGGATGGTTTTGCCGTTGACGCCCGGGCTGCTCAGTTCAACCGGAACCAGCCAGAACGATTCGCGTTTTTCCGCACGGCCCGCCATTACGTTCAGGGTGAACGGGGTGTTATCCTCGAAGACCACGCCCTTGCAGATGCGCAGGTCGTTGAAGCCGTGGAAGCGGAAACCGGGGTTGCCGTGCAGCGCGCCGTGGGCGAGCCACTCGACGATGATCGCCATCGGGAGTACGGCCTTACCGTCCAGGACGTGGGAGCGCAGGAAGGGGTATTCCGGCACGGTGAGGGTAAGCGAGAAGGCTTCGGATAGGCTCTGCGGCTTACCGGCTGCGGGCGCGGCGGCGCTTACCTGCTCGGGGAGCTGGGCGATGGCGACGATCTCCACCGGCGCATCGGCAGCGGAGATTTCGCGGGCCAGGAACTCGCCACCATCGACAAGGCCGATGACACCGATCCCTTCAGCAGCGAACACCTTTTTCAGCGCCGGTGTGACCATGCCACCGTCCCACGGCCCCCAGTTGATGCTGACGCAGCGGCAGCCGGTGCGGCGGCGCGCCTCGGCCTGGGCCGTCTTGTTGAGCACCTCGTTGGCCACCGCGTAATCCACCTGGCCCACGCGACCGAAACGGCCGGTGGAGGAGGAGAAGAGGGCGACGAACTTCAGGTCGTCGTTGCGGGTCGCGTGCAGCAGGGCGCGCAGACCATGGACCTTGGTGCTGTAGACCTGTTCGAACTGCTCCGGGGTCTTGTCCACGATGAGGCGATCAGCCAGGACGCCGGCGCCGTGTACGACGCCGCGGATCGGGCCGTGGGCGCGACGCACCTCACCGAGCAGGAGTTCCATCGCGCTCTGGTCACGGATATCGACGGAACGGTAGATGGCCTCGGCGCCGGTGGCGGCGATGGCGGTCAGCGTCTCACGCAGTTCGCGTCCGGCCACCACGGAGCGGTAACGCTCCTCGATTTCACGAGGATGGAGCTTGCCGGTGGCGTTCTGCATGATGGCGCGCTTGATTTCGGCCTCATCAGTGATGCCGGTGAGCCAAACGGGCTCTTCCTGCGGCTCGGGGCTGCGTCCCAGGAGCACCAGGAACGGATGGTATTCCTTGGCGAGTGCCAGCGCCGAAACGGCGGTAACACCGCGACCGCCTCCGGTGATGACCACAACGTCACCCTTCTCCAGGGCTGGATCGACCGGAGCGGGGGCGTCAGGAAGAACGGCGGTCTGCAGGCCAAAGCGACCTTCCGGGGTTAAGCCGACCTCGACCGGGCCGCGACGCAGCATCTCGATGGCAACAGCGCCAGCCGCGGCTGCGGGATGGGCGAACTCGCCCAGGTCGATAGCTTTGCAGGAAACCTCCGGCCACTCGAAAGCGGCGGTCTTGGTGAGACCGGCCAGTGCGCCGGAAAGGGGATCCTTCAAGGTCTTGCCGGAACCGAAGCCGAAGGCCCCGTCCAGGCGGGAAACGGTGACGCAGACAGCGCCGTCGGCGCGCCCGGACTCGCCCAAGGCCGCAGCGGCGTTCTTAAGCAGCCGGAAAGCGTTCTCCAGGAAGAGGTCATCGGTACCGGCCACCGGCGCGCAGATGACCAGGCCGGAGAGCTTCCCAGCCGGAGCGATCTGCTGTGCCTGTGCCGCGTTCACCTTGCGGACCGAGCAGCCGTGTTCAAGCAGGATGCCGCACAGTTCTGCGGCAAATGCGGAACCGTCGTCGGTAACCCAGATCTCGCCGTCATTGGCGAGGGTGATGGCATCGTCATCGCTGTCGCCGAGCAGCACCGGGATCATTGAACTGCGCTGGATAGGGTGGGCGGGGCTTTCCACCGGAGCGGCAGCTGCAATGGCAGGGGCTGCCTCGGTAGCGACAGGTGCAGCGATCTCGGCGACAGCGGGGGCGGCCGGGGTGGCCTGAGCTGCAGCAGCAGGCTGTGCCGGCCCAGCGAGGAAGTTGGCGATATCGCCTAAAGTACGCAGGGTTCCCAGGTGCTCCGGGCCAATGGCCGGGCAGGCCGGGAGGCGCTCCTGCAGGGCGGAAAGGATCTCGACCCGCTTGATGGAGTCGATGCCGAGATCGGAGTCCATGCCCATGGTCAGTTCCAGCATCTCGGCCGGGTAGCCGGTCTTGTCGCTGACGACGTCGAGGAGAGCCTGGCAGACGGCGGCGTGATCGACGCCGGCAGCAGGGGAAACAACCGGCGTAGCGGTTGCAGCCGGGGCTGCTACGGCCGCAACCGGGGCAGCGGCAGAACCGGAGCCGAGGAAGCCGGCAATGTCACCCAAGGTGCGCAGGGTGCCCAAGTGTTCCGGGCCGATGGTCGGCGAGCCCGGTAGGCGCTCCTGCAGCGTGGAAAGGATCTCGACGCGCTTGATCGAGTCGATGCCGAGGTCGGAGTCCATGCCCATGGTTAGCTCAAGCATTTCGGTGGGATAACCGGTCTTCTCGCTGACTACCTCCAGCAGGACGGCGGCGACGTCTGCGCCGGCAGGAGCCACGACCGCAGCTTGTGGCGCTGCTACCGGAGCTGCGGACGCTACCGAAACCGCGCCCGCCGCGAGGTGCCCGGCGATGTCACCCAGGGTACGCAAGGTGCCTAGGTGCTCGGGACCGATGGCGGGAGAACCGGGAAGGCGTTCCTGCAGCGTGGACAAGATCTCGACCCGTTTGATGGAGTCGATGCCGAGGTCAGAGTCCATGCCCATTTCCAGTTCGAGCATTTCAACCGGGTAGCCGGTCTTCTCGCTTACAACCGCCAGCAAAGTCTCGGTCACCTGTGCGGCGCCAATACCAGCGACGGGGGCGGCAACGGCAATAGCAGCGGTCGCCGCAGCGGTTACAGAGACCGCACCTGCAGCAAGATGGCCAGCGATATCGCCCAGAGTGCGCAGGGTACCGAGATGTTCGGGCCCGATAGCGGGGGAGCCGGGGAGGCGCTCCTGCAGCGTGGACAGGATCTCGACGCGCTTGATGGAGTCGATGCCGAGGTCGGAATCCATGCCCATCTCAAGCTCAAGCATTTCCACCGGGTAGCCGGTCTTCTCGCTGACAACGGCGAGGAGAGTTTCTGTTACCTGGCTAGCGGCGACACCGGCTTGCGGAGCGGCAACAGGCGCGGCAGCGCTGACAGCGGCAGGCGCAGCGTCAGCGGTTGCAACGGCACCGGCGGCGAGGTGTCCGGCGATGTCTCCGAGAGTGCGCAGGGTGCCCAGGTGCTCAGGCCCGATCACGGGGGAGCCGGGGAGGCGCTCCTGCAAGGTGGAGAGAATCTCGACGCGCTTGATGGAGTCGATGCCGAGGTCCGAATCCATCCCCATGTCCAGCTCAAGCATTTCAATGGGATATCCGGTCTTTTCGGAGATGACGGTCAACAGGGTCTGGGTGATGTGACCGGCGTCAGCGCCTTTCGGAGCAGCAGGCGCTGCGGGCGCGACCACGACAGGCGACGGAGCCGCTTTGGCAACCGCCGGTGCTGCAACAGGAGCGGCAACCGGAGCCGCAACAGCTACGGCCGGAGCAACGTAAGCGGGAGCCTGCGGGGCGGCAACGGGTGCGGCCGGTGCAACGGCGGTCGGAGCCGCGTAGGTGGCGGGAGCCATGGGTGCGCCCAGGATAAGCCGTTGCTGCTGCTCGAGAAGTGTTTGGAAGGTCTTAGCCGCGGCTTCCTGTCCTTCGAGGAAGCGGCGGTGCAGCAGCGCGGTGTCCTCCTGCATCTTCTGCAGGACGGCCATGCCTTCGCGGGCCAGGCGCAGGGACTCGTTGAGAGTCGCATGAGCAGCCGGCTGAGCGACAGTCTGTGGCTGATAGGCAGGCGCTGCGGGTACGGCATTTTGATAGGCAGCTTGCGGTGCCACGGCTGCGGCCTGGACCGAAGCAGCAGGAGCTGCAGCAGGAGCTGCAGCGGGAGCGGCGGGAGCCTGCGGCGCCGCCACCATAGCAGGTTTCGGCTGGACCGGCGGCTTCTTAGGCTTGGCCTTCACGTAGTTCGCGCCGCACAACGGGATGGTCAGCGCAGGCTTCTTGCCGGTCGGTGCCGGGGCGGCCGTATGGCCCTCATCCCAAAGAGCAAGGTTGACGTCGTAGCCGAGCACGGCAAGCTGCGCCACGGTGCGGGCCAAGTCGGCGACGCCGCCACGCTTGCCGGAGGAGGCATCGAGGGCGAAAGCGAGGTGAGGACGATTACCGAGGGTAGCCTGGACGAGGCCGGTCAGGCGGTTACCCGGGCCTACTTCGACGAAGTTGGTAACCCCGGCGGCGTACATCGCCTCGATCTCGGCGACAAACTCGACCGGCTTGGCGAGCTGTGCGGCGAGCTGTGCCTTGGCAGCGGTCGCGTCGGCCGGGTAGACGGCAGCGGTAGTGTTGGCGTAGACCGGGATCTTCGCCTGCGGCATGTCGATCTTTTCCAGCGCGGCCAGGAATGGCTTGGCGGCGTCGGCGACCAGCGCGCTATGGAAAGCGGCGGCAACCGGCAGTTCCTTGCAGGTGAGGCCGAGCCCCTTGAAGACAGTGACTGCGCGCTTGATCTCGGCGGTAGCTCCGGAAAGGACGGCCTGGGTAGGGGCGTTCTTATTGGCGATAACCAGATCAAGCTTCTCAGCGGCGACGGCTTCGGCGATTTTCTCCAGGGGTGCGGACACTGCCAGCATGCTCCCCTTGTCACCAGCGCCGGCGCCCATCAGCTCGCCGCGCAGGCGGGACAGCTCGTGCAGCGCGTTCTCATCAAGCCTGCCGGCAGCGCACAGGGCGGTGAGCTCGCCGTAGCTGTGACCGGCGACGGCGTCAGCGTCCACGCCGAAGTCACGCAGCACGCGCAGCACTCCGAGACTGGTGGCGCCGATGGCGGGCTGGGCGGCTTGGGTGGCGCGCAGTTCCTCCTCCTGCCTGGCGCGGGTCGCGTCATCGTAGGCGGAGGGGGGGTAGATCAGGTCGGAAAGCAACTTACCGTCGGCGCTGATAAATCCTTCGTTGGCGGCGGCAACGGCGTCCAGCACCTGCGGGAAACCGCAGGCGAGATCGTTAAGCATCCCGGTGTACTGGGACCCCTGGCCGGGGAACAGCATGCCGAGTTTGCCGGGCGCACCGCCGCAGGCGAAGTAGGCGCCGTCCGGGGTCTGCCAGGCGGATTTGGAGTTCTTGTCCAGCATGGCGCGCGCGTTCTTCACCAGCGAAGCAAGGTTGGTCTTGCCACGCTCAACGACAAGCGCGAGACGGCAGGGGGCCTTGGCGTCAAAGGAGGTGCGGGAAGCAAGCGCCAGGTCGCGCAGGGCGCCCCAGGTGGCATCAGCGGGAACGGAATCAAGCTTGCCGGCCAAGGCGGCGCCGTCAGCGCCGGAGAAGGTCAGGATCTGGGTGTTGCCGTCCCAGTCCACGCACTGTTTCTTGGGCGAGTATTCCTCGAGGACCACGTGGAAGTTGGAGCCGCCGAAACCGAAGGCGCTGACCGCCGCGCGGCGCGGCGCATCGGGACGGGGGAACCAGGGACGTTTGCCGGCAGGGAGGTAGAAGGGGGAGTTGTCTCCAATCACCGTTTGCTGCGGTGTCTGCACCTTGATGGTCGGCGGGATCACCTTGTGGTGCAGTGCGAGCGCCGCCTTGATCAGGCCTGCGGAACCTGCAGCGGCCTTGGTGTGACCGATCTGGGACTTCACCGATCCGAGGGCGCACCACGGGTTCTCGGCCTTGCCGTACACCTCGCGCAGCGCGCTCACTTCGACGGCGTCGCCAACCTTGGTGCCGGTGCCATGCGCTTCGAGCATCCCGATCGATTCCGGGGTGACATCCGCATTTTTGTAGGCGTTCACGAGCGCCTTTTTCTGCCCGGCCGAACTGGGCGCGTAGATGGCGTCCCCTTTGCCGTCACTGGAAGAACCGATGCCGCGGATCACCGCGTAGATCTTGTCGCCGTCGCGCTCCGCGTCTGCCAGGCGCTTCAGCACAACGATGCCGAGGCCTTCGCCCAGAATGGTGCCATCGGCCGTGACGTCGAACGGCTTGGCGTTGCCGGTGGGGGAGAGGGCGGGGGTCTTGCTGAAGCACATGTACATGAAGATGTCGTTGAAGGTGTCGATGCCACCGCTCACGACGATGTCCGATTTTCCGGACATGAGTTCCATGGAGGCCAGGTGCAGCGCGCTGAAGGAGCTGGCGCAGGCGGCGTCAACAACGCAGTTGGTGCCGCCGAGGTCGTACTGTTTGCTGATCCTGCCCGCGACCACGTTGCCCAGAAGGCCGGGGAAGGAGTTCTCCTGCCAGGGAACGTAGGAGTCGGAAATGCGCTCGACCACGTCCTTGGCGGTGGCCTCGTCGACGCCGGCATCCTTGAGCGCGGAGCGCCACACCGGGTGGCCGAGACGGGCGCCGAGCGGAATCACGAGCTCCAGCGTACCGGTGACGCCCAGGATAACCGAGACGTTGCTCTTGTCGAAGGCGCGATCCGGGCCGTAACCGGCATCCTTGAGCGCTTGACCGGCAGCGACCAGCCCCAAGAGCTGCGAGGTGTCGATCGCCTCCAGCACGTTGGGCGGGATGTTGAATTCCATCGGGTTGAAATCGACGGGGGAGAGGAAGCCGCCGCGGCGACCGTAGGTACGGTCCGGGCTCTTCTGATCCTCGTCGTAGTAGGCGTCCAGCGGCCAGTGGGTCGAGGGGACTTCCGTGATGGCGTCGACCCCGTCCTTGATGTTGGCCCAATAGGCGTTTTTATCCGCTGCTTGCGGAAAGAGGCAACCGATGCCGATGATGGCAAGCTGAGTTCCGTTGCTGGAGACGGCAGGTTTCAGATCATCAGTTTTCAACAAAGGTACTCCTTGATTTGAGCGATTTCGAGGGGTTGCGGTGCGATCTCTTCCAGGCGCAGCTCAATGCCCTGGCTGCGCAGGAAGTTGGCGCGGGTCAGGTGTGCCGCACCCTGCAGGATGTTGAGCGCGACAGTGACGATCTTGCGCTCGGCGGCTGCCTCGAGGAAGGAGCCGGCGGCCCATTCGTTGAAGGCGCCCATGGCGGGGCCGCACCATACCTGGTAGTCCATTTTCCGGTTTTCGATGCCGTCCTTGGCCCAGTGTGCCCCCATGCCGAGGTACCACCGGAAGACCAGCGCCATCTTGTGTTTCGGGTCGCGCTCACTGCGCTCCACCTGGGACGGGTCGCGCTTGAGGAAGTACTCACGGGTCCCGCGCCAGATCTCTTCCAGGGGCGCGAGGAACATGGTTTTCTCCAGCTTCTCACGCTCCGGGGCGGGGATCTCGTCCATGCTGCCGTAGGCGCGGTAGAGCTCGTACAGCTTGGCGGCGCGCATCGGGAACATGGTGCCGCGCTTCAAGACCTGCACGGTGACGCCCATCTCGAACATGTCGGCGGCGGGAGCCATGGTAACGTCGGCCTGGCGGGTGCCGGCCAGCATGCTGCGCACGGTGTCGGAGGTGCCGGACTCGACACAGGCCTGGTTCACCGACCCGGTCATGATGTAGGCGGCGCCCATGGCGAAGGCGGCTGCAGCCGAGGCGGGGGTGGAAACGCCGCCGCCGAGGCCGACGCGAAGCTTGCAGTCATAGTCGTACTGGCGCTCCAGCCGTGCCGCGAGGGAATTAATAGTCGGGAAGAGGGCCATGGCCGGGCGGTTGTCGGTGTGACCGCCGGAATCAGCCTCGGCGGTGACGTCCTGCGCCAAGGGCACGTGCGCGGCCAGTTCAGCCTGTTCGGCGGTGATGGAGCCGTTCTCCACCAGGGCGCGCAGGAGCTTCTCCGGTGCGGGCGCAAAGAATTTAGCGGCCAGTTCTTCGCGGGAAACCTTGGCGATAATCCGGTTGGGCGTGACGATGCTGCCGTCAGCCGCGCGCTTGATGCCGTGCAGGCGGTAGCGCACCAGGGGGAGGGTGAGGGCCAGGAACGCAGACGCCTCAATGATGCGGACGTCCTTGCGGATATAAAGCTCGGCCAGTTCCTTTTCCAATTCCGGCTCGTGCGGGGAGTGGATCAGGTTGAAGCCGTAGGGGATGTCACCCAGGGACTGCTTGAGGCGGTCGGCGGTATCGGACACCGTGGAGATGGGCAGGCCGGCGGCACCGAAGAAACCGAGCATTCCGGCGCGCCCCAGTTCCTCGGCCATGGCAGCGGAACTAATCCCCTTGGCCATGGAGCCTCCCAGGTACGGGAAACGGATGCCGATCTCGCGGCAGAAAGAGGGGTCGCCCAGGTTTTCGGGGAGGCAGGCAGGGGCGTAGCCCACGCAGGAATTGACACTTCCGGAGCCGCCTAGCTCGGGGACCAGTGCACCGTCGCGTTGCACCAGGTATAGGGGGTGGCGCACGGCGCGGAGCGCGTCTCTCAGACTCATAGCGGCAGGTTTGGGACTCTCGGATTGGGTAGAGCGAGTACCTGACTCACCCTGAAGTGAAAAAAGATCCAAACGGGATTCTCCTGTTGCCACGATTTGCAGCGGAGTTGTGGTGGCGTAATGGAACTGGATCGGCAGAAAGACAAGGCTCGGTCATGGAGAAGGCAGGTCCACGCATCATGTCGATTGCTGCTACGAAAAGCCGGATTCGGCTGTAAGTATTGGCGCCCAGTTTAACAGAGTACCTGTACATTAAATCGAGCAAAAAAGCAAGACAAGACGCGGGTTCAGGCAACTTTACAGATCTGAAACTGCAGTGTGAGTCACACTCCTCCCTTTTGTTTGATCGCTTTAACAACGAATGGGTATACGGTCTCGGTGACGATCGCGTACCCCTTGCCGGTCGGATGGACGCCATCGGAGAGGTTCAGCCCCTCCTTGCCGGCTACCTTGTCAAGGAAGAACGGCACCAGGATCACTTTGCGCTCCTTGGCGACGCGGGGGTAGATTGCTGCGAACTTGGTCGTGAAGGCGGGGCCGAGGTTCTTCAACATCTTCATTCCGGCGAGGACCACGACCACCCCCTTGGACTGCAGAGTGGAGACGATCTTGTCGATGTTGCGGTGGGCGAGTTCGGGGTCCTGGCCGCGCAGGCCGTCGTTGGCGCCGGTTTCAAGGATGACGATATCGGGCTTGAGTTTCATGACCCAGTCGACGCGGGCCAGGGCGCCGGTGCTGGTTTCACCGCTGATGCCTGCGTTGATGACGGTCCACCGATAGCCGCCCTGGTGCAATTTGCGTTGCAACTGTGCCGGGTACGCTTCCGACTCAGGCACGCCCAAACCGGCAGTGAGGCTGTCGCCGAAGGCCACGATGGTACCATGGGCGGCGGGCTTGGCTGCATCCGCCGCGAGCGCCGGACCGGCCCCGGTCATGGCGCAAAGGGCGAGGGTGAATATGGTGAAGAGGTTGCGCATGTTGTTCTCCTTTGATTGGACACGGTGGACCCGATTTTGCTACCCCCTAGCCCCTGCCTCACTCGTCCGACTGCTCGCGCAAAAATGTCACCGGCTTTTGGCGCAGCAGGGGTAGGGTGACTGCCATACCGACCAGGACCACCAGGAGCGTAGTCGCCACCAGCAACATCAGGCTGTCGACGGGGTAGGGGAGGTACTCCATGTCGAGCCCCTTGCGGCAGATGAGCAGGCTCCCCACCTGGGACATGAGCAGGGCGATGGCGCCGCTGACCAGCCCCAGCAGCAGGTTTTCGGCGGCAAAAACAGCAAGCACGAACCTGCGTCTGGCACCGAGGATGGTGAAGTAGACGGCTTCCTGGATGCGGGCGTAGCGCGTCGCGAACACTGAGCTTACCACGATCAGTACCCCGGCAGCGATACTGAACGAGGTGAAGAAACGAACGATGGTGGAGAGCTTGCCCATGATACGGCCGAAGATGACCACGGTCTCGGTGAGATCGATGACGCTCACGTTTGGAAACTTGGCGACTACCTGGTTTTGCAGCGGGCTGATTCGGTTTTTATCCACCCGTACCGCCGCGAAGATGGTGTGGGGCGCGCCAGCGAGGGCATCCGGCGGGAAGACAAAGTAGAAGAACGGTGTAAAGCCGCTGCTGTTACGGGTGCGTATGCTGGCAATACGGGCGGTCATCGGGACCCCCTGGATCTTGAAGGTGATGCTGTCACCCACCTTCATGTCATGCATCTTGAGCACCGTGTCGAGCACCGATACCTGCAGGGCATCACCCCAGTCCTTCCTGAACAACGTGCCGCCGGAAACAATGCGCTCGTCCGAAAGAAGGTCATTGCGGTAGGTAAGGTTCATCTCCCGACCGAGGTTGTCGCCGCGCGATTTCCGCTCCTGCTCCGGGTCGATCGGCTTCTCATTCACAGCGCTGACGGTGCCCTTGACGATCGGGTAATAGCTCGCGCCAGGCCCTAGGAGCCGCGCCACGCCATCTTTCTGGTCCGGCTGGATGTCGATCAGGAAAACGTTGGGGGCGCCCGGAGGGAACGATTCGATGAAGCTGGCGTCGAGGTTCTTTTCCACCAGGGTGAGGGAGAAGATGACACCCAGCGCGGCCGAAAGGGTGACGATGATGGAGAGTGAGGCATTGTGCGGACGAAACAACCCCTTGAGGGCTTGCCGGAAGGCGAGGTTTCTGGGGCTGCTTTTTCTCAACAGCCAGAGCACCGAGGCGGCCAGGAGGTAGGAAACCAGGATCAGCCCCACCAGCGCGAGCACGAAGTACAGGCCGGTCTTCAGGTCGCGCAACCTGATCAGCACCATGGAGAGGAAAAAGAGCACGCCCAATCCCGCGATGACCCAGGTGGAGCGGTTCCAGATCCGTGCCTCTTCGTCCTTACCGAAGATGGCGCGAGGTTTCACTTCCTTGAGGCGGTACAAGGGGAGGGCGGTGAACAGGAGCACCACCAGCAGGCCGATCAGCCCCCCCTGCCAGATGGCACTGAAGGAGATCTGCAGCGTCACCTGGGCCGGTATCAGGCCGCTAAACAGGGAGGGTAGGAAACGCTGCAGCAGGAAACTCCCGGTGAGGCCGACCAATGTGCCGATGGCACCGAGAACCAGGGTGACGGTGAGGAAATGGCCGATGATAAAGCGGCTCTTGGCGCCCAGCGCTTTCAGCACGGCGATGGTTCGTTCCTGTTCCTTCAACAGGGCGAAGAGCGTGCTCTGGATGCCGAAACCGGAGAGGAGCAGCGTGAAGATGCCGCTCAAATTAAGGAAAAACAAGAGGTTGTCGAAGAAGCGCTTTACACGGGAGCCGGCATTCTTGTAAGTGGCGACGCGCACGCGGGTTTCGTCGCTGACGGAGGCGAGGCGCGCGGCGATGGCATCAAGATCGCCCTGGTGTGTGAGTTTCAGCAGGGTAACGTGCTCGACGCGGCTCCCCAAGCCGATCAGCCCCAGCGCGTCCTTGTCCGCTGCGGCTACGAAAACCCGCGGCCCGAGAGAGAAGAAATTCACCGGCCGGTCAGGCTCCTGCAGCACCACATCGCGCACCACCAGCGTCGCGTTGCCCACCTTGAGCGAGTCGCCGAGCGTAAGTTGCAAACGGTCGAGAAGCTGCTGTTCCACGACTAGGCTCCCTGGCCGGAGCACCTCGGCGAGCGGCTTCCCAGAGCGCAGCAGCACACGGCCATAAAAGGGGTAGCCCGGCTCGACCACCTTCAGATCGCAGAGCAGGGAACCTTCACCTGTTACCTTCTGAACTACCGAATAAAAGTCCCAAAATCTCGAACTTTTAACCTGGCCATTGCGCACCAACGCGGCGATTTCCTGCTCGATGGAAGAGGGGAGGGGTGAGTGTGACCTGACGATGATGTCCGCCGCTTGGAGCGACTGGGCGTCCCGCAACAGCGAGCTTTCCACGCTCTCCCGGAAGCTCCCCAGCGACACCAGCGTGACCATGGAGAGGGCGACGCAAAGAATGAACACGGCACACTGCCGCTTTGCCCCCGTCATCTGTCGGGCGATGAAGCGGAGGTTAACCATGCGCCGTGTCCGTTACCACACGCCCGTCCTTGAGCGTCACCACGCGGTCCGCGCTCTGCGCGATCTCCGGACTGTGGGTGACCATGAGCAGCGTGGTGCCGCGTTCGCGCTGTAGGTCCAGAAGCAGCTGCAGTATGGCGGAGCCATTGACGGAATCGAGGTTGCCGGTCGGTTCGTCGGCGAAGATAATGCGCGGTTCGTTGATAAGGGCGCGGCAGATGGCGCAGCGCTGCTTTTCCCCGCCGGAGAGCTGGTGCGGGAAACTGGCCATCCGGTGCGCCAGCCCGACCCGCTCCAACAGAGCTTCGGCTTTGGCCCGTGCCGCGCGGTCCTGCCGCAGTTCGGCGGGAAAGGTTACGTTCTCCAGGGCAGTCAGGGAAGGAACCAAGTGGAAGGACTGGAACACGAAGCCGAAGGTGCTGTTGCGTAGCGGCGCCAGGGCGTCTTCGCTGAGGTCGGTGATGTCGCGCCCCTCGATGAAGACGCGACCCTGGTTCGGGCGGTCCAGGCCGGAGAGGAGGGTGAGCAGGGTTGATTTGCCGCTACCGCTTTCTCCTTTTACCACAAGGAATTCGCCCTCATTCACTTCCAGGGAGACCCGGTCGAGTACGGTGATGTCGCGGTTGCCGATGCGGTAGTTCTTGGTGACGTCGACTGCTTGCAGGATGGTCATCAGGGCAGGTTTCCGATCTTGAATGGCTAAATTCCACAACGGTAGTTTTACAGTTAGAAAATATTTATTACGCTCTCCGACTCGGGCGAGTGACTCTCCGCCCTTACCCCGTCCTAATTCATGGAGAGGTTGCCATGCGAAAGTCCGGTTGTCGACTGAAAATTGCTTCTTAGACTGCAGAACCACCAGCGTAAGTGCCGTCATGGCCGGCACCGGCAAGCTTTTGTTCTACTGCTCACTGGGTTAAGCCGAATGCAGCTACGCACTGCCGGTTGGTTACGACATAGTCTGCAAGCATCCCGACTGTGAGTTGTTCGCCGCAGAGACACCTACCGGGCATCCATTCCTTTAATTCCACGCCTACCGTCCGGGACAAAGAAAGGGGCAGGTCCCGTGACCTGCCCCTGCAGGTGCCAATCCCGTCATCACTTATCGGTCAGCGCTCTGGTTCTTCCGGATACGGTTCGAAGAAACTTTTGGCGGCCTTGCACACCGGACAGTGCCAGTCAGGCAGCAATTCCTCGAAGGATATATCGGGGGGGACATCATTAACGGGGTCACCCTCGTCGGGATCATAAACGTACCGGCAAATGGTGCAGGTCCATCGCTGCATGGGCTATCTCCCCTCGCTGGCGCGAGCTACCAGTTAACGGAATCCGGCTCCCTCTTGATGAGCAGGATGCTGCACGGCATGCGGCGCAGGATGGCGTCGTTATCACGACCAAAGAGCATGTGCTCGACGCGCCCCTCTTCGTGGGCCAGCAACACCATGAGGTCGATCTTTTCGTCCTTGACCACCTGCATGATCTCGTCCACGGGCTTCCCTTCCTTGATGATGACCCTGATGGGGAGCCCGGCCCTGATCTCGTGCCCGATCATCTGATCCAGCTCGTCCCTGGCCCGCTCTTTGACACTGGCGTAATTCTTCACATCGTCAGGGATGGCGCTGGGTGCGTTGAGGGCGCCTCCCGCCATGCTCATGGTCCCTTCCGGATTGGTGGCGATGTGGAGCACCATCAGTTCCGAGCCATATCTCCTGGCGATCGAGACACCTGCCTGAACGGCATCCCTGCAGTATTCGCTCATCCTGTTAACCACGAGAATGCGTTTGTAATTTTCCATGACCCTGCCTCCTGAGTGAACGTCGCTTTGTGGTTCCCGGTTTCCCTGAAAAGCATCCGCCTGAATTTCGCTTCTTATGAAATTGTAAACGAATCCGGCGAGGGGGAGGCGCTAATTATTGACCACCCCAGTATATACGATTGCCAACATGCAGCAACTTGGTATAAATATTTCCAATCTTCGCCCGTGCCCCCTGCCAACCCCTGCCAACCCCTGCCAGTACCAAAATTCCAGCCGTAAACGGAGGTGACACATGCGCAACCTGATCAGGATCGCCGTAGTCTTGTGTTTGACCACCCTCCTTTGTTCCTGTGCTTCGGTGTCAGTGGTGGATACCTGGCGCAACCCGTCGCTGAGCGGCAACCGGCTGCACAAGGTACTCGTGGTGAGCTTCGCCAGGAAAGAGGGGAGTCGGGCCGTGTATGAGGACACGCTGGTCAGCGAACTGCACAAGCACGGGGTGGAGGCAGTCGCCAGCTACACCATCCTGTCGCAGGCGACGCTGCCTGACTGGCACGCACTGGACCGGGCCGTGCGCTCCACCGGGTCCAACGGCGTGCTCACCGTGCAGACCATCAAGGTGGAAAAACAGACAACGGTGCAACCTGGCGCCGTCGCCACGCCCTACCCGGGGTACTGGTATCCTCCCGCCTTTCCCGATTGGGACTTCCCCGGTTACTACCGCTCCATGGCCCTTTACGGGCCAACCTACGTGAGCACCTATGATGTGGCTACCATGCAGGTGAACCTGTTTGACCTCAGCTCGGACAGACTCGTGTGGGCGGGGACCATGCAGACCATGGCACCGGAGAACGTCACCAAGGTTGGCAAAGACCTGGCGCACAAGGTGGTGAAATCCCTCAAGAAGGAAGGGTTGATTTAGGAGGCGCCGATGACTACGTTGGCCCCGGTGCCCCGTGCCTTCTACGATCGCGACACCGTTGCAGTCGCGCATGATCTCCTGGGAGCCTTCCTGGTCCACGACGTGGCCGGAGAGGTGAGGGTGGGAAGGATCGTCGAGGTGGAGGCGTATCTCGGCGAGACCGACCTGGCGGCGCACTCCTCGAAAGGGCTGACGCCGCGCACCCGCATCCTCTTCGGTCCCCCCGGCTTTGCCTATGTCTACCTCATCTACGGGATCTACTGCTGCATGAACGTGGTGACCGAACGGCAGGGCAACGCCTGCGCAGTGCTGCTGCGCGCCCTCGAACCGGTGTCGAACCTGCGTGACCGGACCCAGTGGCCGGGACTTTTGTGCCGTGCCATGGCGATAGACCTGCGGCAAAACGGGCACGACCTGGAAAGCCCCGATTTCTTCATCGCTCCCCGTGACCCCGGCGTGCCGCGCCAGGTGGTAGCACGGCCACGGGTCGGCGTCGACTACTCCGGCATCTGGGCCGCCGAGCCCCTGCGCTTCTACTTGGACGGAAATCCTTACATCTCCCGGAAATAACCCCATCTCCCATCCGCGCCGCCACTGCAATTCCGCCACACGATCCCTGTCGCTTGGCCGACAAAACATTAGTGCAAACAAATCCTCCTTCGCTATACTCTTCTGCATTTGCCAAGGAGAGCCCGCCATGGACATGGAACAGGCCGAGCAGCTCTACCGATTGATGTTCACCAACATGCGGGAGGCACTCGCCGTCCTGCGCCTGGAGGCGCGCAATCCGGAGGTGCCTCCGCAGGTGATCGAGATGAACCCTGCGGCGGTCAAGCTGTGCCGCTGCAAGTCGTTCAACTTCAATAACTGCGTGGTAACGGACTGCTTCCCCGAATGGTTCGATCCTGACCGGTTCAAGGACTACTGCCACCGCCTGGCCGCATTCGGAGGCTCGCTGGAACTGGGGGAGGTGTCGCGTGACAACCTCTTTTACCGAGTCCGCATCTTTGCCCTCACCGACAACCACATCGGCATGGTGATCAGCGACTGCACGCGCTACCGCGAGGAGGAGGCGGAAATAGCGGACCTCACCGCGAAGCTGGAAAAAGAGGCCTCCACCATGGACCGCCGTGTCGCCGAACGCACCGCCCAACTCGAGGAAATCAACGAGGAACTGGACACCTTCGCCTTCTCCGTTTCCCACGACCTGCGGGCCCCGATCCGCGCCATGCAGGCCTTCGCGGAGATCCTTTTGGACGACGAGTTGCAGACACCAGCCGAGCGCAACGCTTACCTGGTGCGCATCAAGAACGCCGCTCAGGGGATGGACCGGCTCATCCAGGACCTGCTCGCCTACAGCCGGGTCAGCAGGCAGGAGATCACCCTAGAACCGGTGCACCTGGACCAGGTGGTGCACGACGCGGCCCTGCAGCTGGAACTGGCGGAAGGGGGCACCTCCTATCGACTGGAGACCGCGAGCAACCTGCCCACCGTGATCGGGCACCACGCGGTACTGGTGCAGGTGGTGCTGAACTTGATGACCAACGGCATAAAGTTCGTCCCGAAGGGGGCAGTCCCCGTGCTGCGCATCTGGACCGACGAGTCGCAGGAGTACTGCCGCCTGTACGTGGAGGACAACGGCATCGGCATCGCTCCGCAGCACCAGGAGAGGATCTTCAAGATCTTCGAGCGGCTGCACAGCATGGAGAGCTACCCCGGCACAGGGGTGGGGCTCGCCATCGTGCGCAAGGCTGTGCAGCGCCTGGGGGGGCGCATTGGGTTGGTGTCGAATGAAGGGGAGGGGAGCCGGTTCTGGATTGAACTCAGGAGAGCGGAATAGCGCCGGGGGGAACCATGAGCTATGTGAACCACACCATCCTGGTGGTCGACAACGACCAGGACCAGGCCCACTTCACCAAGCTCGCCCTGCAGCGGGTGGGCGTGATAACCCCGGTGCAGAGTGCGAGGGACGGAGAGGAAGCCATCGGCTACCTGAGCGGCCGCGGGACGTTCCAGGACCGCGAGTGCTACCCGATGCCGGTCTTGATGCTGCTCGACCTGAAGCTGCCGCACATCTCGGGGGTGGGACTTCTGTCATGGCTTAGGGAACAGCCGGCCCTGAAACGGCTTCCGGTGGTCGTGCTGACCACGCAGGTGCCGCCGGTCGACCTGAACCGGGCCTACGAGCTTGGCTGCAATTCCTTCCTGTTCAAGCCCAACTCATTCAACGCGCTCCTGGTGATGATGCAGAACCTGGTGCAGTACTGGCTGGGGCTCAACGTCGCCCCGGAGCTGGCGGCCCACCACCAGGCCCAGGAGCACAGCGGGACCTCCATCTAGCCCTTTTGGTGCGCGCAGCCTACGCGCCGACCGACCATTCCCGCATTCGCCCGAGAGGGAGACATGGCAGACGCGGCAACGACACTTCGTGCAGTCCCATCCGATGCCGAGAGCCCGGTGACCGGCAAGAGCGTCAGCCGAAGCCACCTGGTGAACCGCCTGAATTACATCAACTTCCAGGACCAGACCGTGCTGGTCTGCCTAAAACACCTGGCCTACGACGACGCCATCATGCTCCCTGCCCGTCCCAAGCCATGCGCCGGAGAGCAGTTGGAATGCCGTTGGGACGAGCCGGGGAGCATCCAGCAGATTCTGAAGGCCTACCGTTTCGACTACCTCCTCATCGCCGACGGCAGGAAGTACCTGGTGGTGAACTCCGAGCTGCTCTCCATCGACGACACGGGGCTGTCACTGCTGCTCCCGGCGGCATGCCGCGAATTCCAGGCCCGGAAGATCAGGCGCCATCCCGCCACCGACGTCTCGGCGCAGCTGCTGCAGCACGGCGTGCTCTTCGACTGCGAACTGGTCGATTTCACTCCCGTCACGCTGCGGGTCACCGGCACCTGGCAGCGGCCCGAGGCGCTCAACTGGATCAACGTTGAGGAGCCGGTGCACCTGAACCTTACGTGCGGCGACAACCTTATCTTCTCAGGGAGCTTCGACATCCTATACCTTACCAGCGACCACCGGCGCTGCTCCTTCGTTTTGAAGCAGCACCAGGACAACTTCCGCCGCTTTCGCCCCAAGGCCTACCGCAACGCACGCAAGGAACTGGTGCCGTCGCCGAACATCGTGTTCGACCATCCGCTCATCGGCAAGCGGGTCAACCTGAAGATGGGGGACCTTTCCGGCAAAGGGTTTTCGGTGGAGGAGAACGAAGGGGAATCGGTGTTGATGCCGGGGATGATGATGCCGGCAGTAAAGATCACCTTCGCCCAGGGGCTGACCCTGGAGTGCCTGGCCCAGGTGCTGTCACGCAATGTCACCGGGGGGGAGGGGGAGGAAAGGAATGCCCGCTGCGGTTGCGCCATCCTGGAGATGGAAATACGCGACCACGTCAAGCTCCTCTCCATTCTGCACCAGGCAGCGGACCGCCACGCCTACGTCAGCACCGAGGTGGACCTCGACGACCTGTGGGACTTCTTCTTCCAGACCGGATTCATCTACCCGGGCAAATACGCTTTTTTCCAGGCCAACAAAGAGCGCATCAAGGAGACCTACGCCCGGCTGTACAACGAGAACCCGCACATCGCCCGACACTTCATCTACCTGGACCGTGGCAGCATCCTGGGGCACCTGGCCATGGTCCGCTTCTACCAGAACTCCTGGCTCATCCACCACCACGCCGCACGCAAATCCGCGTCGGTAAAGGCTGGCCTGGCCGTTTTGGAGCAGGTGGGGCAGTACCTGAACGAGCTTGAAAGCTTCCCCTTTGCTCACCTGCGCTACGTCTTTTGCTACTACCGCCCGGACAACAAGTTCCCGGCGCGGGTCTTCGGTGGCTTCGCCGACAGGCACGGAGACCAGAAAAGCTGTTCTCTCGACTTGTTCGCCTACTCCCACTACCGTCCCGAGGGAGAGGAGCCCCCATGGCCGGAACCGTGGGTGCTGGCACCTAGCAGCGACTTCGATCTCACTGAACTGGGGCGCTTCTACCGCCACGTCTCCAGAGGGCTGATGATCGATGCCTTCGACCTCTCCCCGGGCGCCGCAGAGAGCAGCGAGGTCAACGACGACTACCGCAACCTCGGCTTTCACAAGGAGCTCTACCTGTACTCACTGCGCAAGGGGGGCGGCCTGAAGGCCTTCTTCCTGGTCAACTGCACCGACGCCGGCTTCAACATGGCTGAGCTTACCAACTGCGTCACCGTCGTTGTCCTCGACCAGGAAACGCCGCCGGAGCTGATCGTACTCTCCCTGAGGCAGGTGAGCCGCCACTACCAGGGAGAGGGGATGCCGGTACTGACCTTCCCGCACGCCTACGTGGAAGAGAAGGGACTCCCCTACGAGAAGAACTACCTGCTCTGGACCCTGGACATGCACTACAGCGACCACTTTCTGCAGTATTGCGACGGACTTTTCAAGGGACACGCGAAAGGGCAGTGAAGCCCACCGGAGCCTGAATGGAATCATCCCGCCTTCGCGACATGCCGCTGTACAACAGCAGGATCATCAACTCCTTCATCCTGCTGGTGAAGCACAAGTACAGCCACGTCGACATCAACGAGCTGTTGGAATACGCCGGGATGAAGGATTACGAGGTCGCCGACCAGGCGCACTGGTTCCGGCAGGACCAGGTGGACCGATTCTACGAGCGGCTGCTGCAGATGACCGGCAACCCGAAGATCGCGCGGGAAGCGGGACGCTACGCCGCTTCGCCCGACGTGCTGGGGGCCATGCGCCAGTACATCCTGGGGCTTGTCGACGCTTCCAGCACCTTCGACATCATCAGCAAGGCCACCGCCAACTTCACCAGGAGCACGACGTACCACTCGCGTCCGCTTGCCTCCAACATGGTCGAGATCACGGTTACCCCCGTCGAGGCGGGGCTCGAGAAGCCGTACCAGTGCGAGAACCGCATCGGCTTCTTCGAGGCCATCGTGCTCATGTTCAACCACAAGATCACCGACCTGCAGTACTTCCCTGAAATCCGCCGTCTCCCCACCATCCAGCAGCCTGAGTGCGTGTTCCGCGGCGACCCGGTATGCCGTTATATCGTCACCTGGGAGAAGAGCGCCTACACCTACATGAAGAAGGCGCGCAACTTGATACTGCCGATCCTGGTCGCGATCAACCTTGCACTCCTGGTGGCGCTGCAGGGAAGGGGCGCTGTCGAGATCCTGCTTGGCTCGCTGTGCCTGTTCCTCCTGGTCTGGCTGTCCGCTGAAATGAGCGAGAAGCGGGCCATAAAAGAAGGGCTTAGCAGCACCAACCATTCCATCGAGAACCTGCTGGAGCAGATTGATCTCAACTACAACAACGCCATGCTGACCCACGAGATCGGGCAGCGCTTGGGCAACCTCAAGCGGCTCGAAGAGATGCTCATGGACGTGGCCGACATCATGCAGCGCCGGCTCGAGTACGACCGCGGCGCTATCTTCCTGGTCAACGCAGAAGAGGGGAGACTGCAACTGCACGCAAGCTACGGCTACGGCGCCAGCGAGTTGGCCTGTCTGAACCGGCTAGACCTGCCGCTGGACCACATCGCTGACGTCTATGTCGCCTGCCTTAAGGAGCAAAGACCATTCCTGATCAATAACCTGGAGCAGGAACAGGAGATGCTCGGCCAGCGCACCCTTGCCTGCGCTCTCAAAAACGGCACCCGCGCCTTCATCTGCTGTCCCATCGTCTCTGACGGTGTCTCCCTGGGGGTGCTGACCGCGGAGAACGTGAAGACCAAGCGCCCCCTGGTGGAACGGGACGTGAGCCTGTTGATGGGCACGGCCTCCATCATCGGCATCAGCTATCGCAACTGCGAACTGATCGGCGCCCTGGAGGAGTCCAAGCAGGACCTGGAGCAGCGCGTGGCCGAGCGCACCGCCGACCTGGAGCAAAGCCGGCGCAAGGTCGAGTTGCAACACGAAGAGCTGACCCGGACCCTCCTCGAACTGGAGGAAGAGACCGCGCAGCGTCTGGAGGCGCTGGAGGAACTGGGGGAGAAGGAACGTATGCTGCTGCAGCAAAACCGCCTGGCAGCCCTGGGCGAGATGATCAGCAACATCGCGCACCAGTGGCGCCAACCGCTCAACGAACTCGGGCTCATCGTCCAGGAACTGCCGGTCATGTACGACCGGGGCGACCTGACCCGGGAGTACCTGCGCGACAGCGTAGCAAGGTTCATGAAGGTGTTGGGCCACACCTCGCGGACAATCGACGATTTCAGGAACTTCTTCAAGCCGGACAAGGAGTCGGTCCCGTTCCGGGTCGCGGAAGTGGTGCAGAAGACGCTGTGCCTGGTACAGGAGAGCTTCCGGACCTTGCAGATCTCGGTGGACCTGCAGGTAAACGGCGACACCTTCATCACCGGCCACCCCAACGAGTTCTCCCAGGCGATCCTCAACATCCTGTTCAACGCCCGCGACGCCTTTTTGGACCGCAAGATCGAAGACCGCGCGATCTGGGTGGCCGTTTTCGAGGAGCAGGGGAACTCGGTGGTTACCGTGCGGGACAACGCCGGCGGGATCCCAGAGGCGATCATGGAGAAAATTTTCGATCCCTACTTCACTACTAGGGGACCGGAGCGAGGCACGGGCATCGGCCTGTACATGTCCAAGGTGATCATCGAGAAGAACATTCCCGGCAGGCTGTCGGCGCGCAACGTCAGCAACGGAGCGGAATTCCGCATCGAAGCGCCGGGGAGGGGAGGATCCGGGTGACGGCTTAATTGACAAGGTGGTGGGGGTGGTTAGAATAAGCGTTTGTTAATGTTAAAACACGCACGTTCTAACACTGCCACATCGGCAGCAGGCCGAGCAGACGCGGCAACGTTACCACGCTCGGCTTTTTTTCGGCCGAGAACCGACTGCGGCAGCGCGGAGTTCCCATGGCGCCATCATATATCCTGCTCGTCGAAGACAACCCGGACGACCTGTTCCTGGCCAGCCGCATCATTGGCAAGGCCTGCCAGCACGAGATCCTTACCGCCCGGGACGGGGAAGAGGCGGACGACCTGCTCAAACGCATGGAGCAGGATGATAGCTATCGCCACATCAAGCTGGTCCTTTTGGACCTTAAACTTCCCAAGATCAGTGGGCTCGACCTGCTGCGCGGCATCCGCGACAGCGCCAAGCTGCAGGGGCTCACGGTGGCCATACTCACCTCGTCAGACAACGAAACGGACCAGGAACAGTGCTGGGAGCTTGGTGTGGTCGACTACGTGTACAAACCTATGACGGTGGACCGGCTCAAGGGGATCCTGTCGCGCAACCAGGGGGCCCAATGAAAGACGAGGTTCGGGAGGGCGCAGGGGTCAGCATGCTCTATGTCGAGGACGAGGCCGACGCGCGCCAGATGGTTACCCGGATGCTGGCCATAAACTACCCGCACCTCACCGTCTATGCTGCCGACAACGGTTTGCAGGCCCTGGAGTTGTACCGGCAGCGCATGCCGGAAATCGTGATGACCGACATTAACATGCCGGTCATGGACGGAATCCGGATGTCCCGCGAGATAAAAGCGCTCAACCCTGAAGTCCGCATCATCGCGGTCACCGCCCACAGCGACACCTCCTACCTTTTGAGCGCCATAGAGATCGGCGTGCACCACTACGTCCTCAAGCCTCTCAACTACCAGGAACTCTTCACCGTGCTGGACAAGGTACTGGAACAGATCGAGCTGAAGCGACTGGTAGCTGCGCAGCACCGCAGCCTTGCCCAAAGCCAGCGTCAACTCGCCGCGGCGCAGCGCATCGCCCACCTGGGGAGCTGGCAGCGGGAGCCCGACGCGGAGAGCATGGACTGGTCCGACGAGATGTACCGCATCTGCGGGGTGGCCCCAGGTGGGATCCAGCCCACCTGTCACTCCTTTTTGGAGCGCTTCCACCCCGACGACCGTGCGGAGGTGGCCGCCTCGATGCAGGGGGCGGCGGACCCGGAGCGTCAGCCGGAACACAAGTTCGTCCGGGTGGTGCGGCCGGACGGATCGTACCGGGTGGTGCGGCTCGACGTGGAGGGGGTGCGCAATAACGGCAGCACGGCCGGCGTGATCGGCACCTGCCACGACGTGACCGAGTTGAAAGAGGCAGAACAGCAGGTCCGCTCTCTCACCGAGGAACTGGAGCGGCGCGTGCTGCAGCGCACGTCACTTCTGCAGGCCACCGTGAGCGAGTTGGAGAACTTCAGCTACTTTGTCTCACACGATCTCCGGGCGCCGGTCGCGCGCATGGAAGGATTTTGCACCGCGCTTTTGGAGGACTGCGGCGCCTGCGGCCACGCCAATTGCCGCCAGTACGCCGAGCGGAGCGCCAACGTGGTGCAACAGATCAAACAGATCATGGATGCCTTCAACAGCCTCACCCACCTGGCCCGCTGCGCCCTCACCATAGGCGACACCGACCTGAGCCTTTTGGCTCGCAACATCGCCCGCGACCTCGCCGCCAGCGCGCCGGAGCGCAAGGTGGACTTCGTAATAGCCGAGGGAGCCCGGGTCAAGGGCGACCCGGAACTGCTGGGAAAGGCACTGGGACACCTGCTGGGCAACGCCTGGAAATTCACTTCGAAGAGCGAGCGAGGCCTCATCGAGTTCGGTTGGACCGACCGGGAGGGGGTGCGTACCTATTTCGTGCGCGACAACGGGGTAGGGTTCAACATGAAATACGCCCAGAAGCTCTTTAAACCCTTCCAGACCATCCACGCCCCCGAGGAATTCGGGTGGGCCGGGACCGGGATCGGGCTCGCCACCGCCCATAGCATCGTGCTCAGGCACGGCGGACGCCTGTGGGCGGAAGGGGAGGTGGGGCAGGGCGCCACGTTCTACTTCACCCTGGAGCCGAATCCGGAGTCGGGCAGCTACCTAAAGGAGACCTAGCCCGTGCGAGGCGCCATGACAGGAAGACCCGGGGCAATTCAGGCTGAGGACAAGGAAATCGCCATGGCGCTTCTGGCGGCCATCGTTGATTCCTCCAACGACGCCATCCTCAGCAAAACCCCCGACGGCATCATCACCAGTTGGAACCAGGCCGCCCAAGATCTCTACGGCTACCAAGCTGAGGAGGTCGTCGGAGAAAACATCCGCATACTTGTTCCCGCCGACCGCCTCGATGAGCTGGAACAGATCACCCGCAAGGTCCTGGCGGGGGGGCAAATCCGCAACATGGAGACGGTGCGCCTCGCCAAGGGGGGACGCGAAGTCCAGGTCTCCCTCACCCTGTCCCCCATCTTCGACGCCGCAGGTATCCTCACCGGCATATCCATCATCGCACGCGAAAACGCGGAACGGGTCCAGAAGGAACGGCTGCTGCGTGAGAGCGAGCGCTACTACCGCGCCTTGGTCGAGATGGCCCCGGACGCGGTGCTGGTGCACCGCGACGGCGCCTTCCTCTACGCCAACTGCGCGGCGCTTGGCACCTACGGTGCGTGGAACCTCGCACAACTGCAGGAGCATACCGTGCTGGAACTTATCTACCCGGGAGACCGCAAGGCGATGCAGCAGAGCATCGACGCGGTCATGATGGGTGAGGACCCCTCGACGCTGGAGTTCAGGTTGCTGCGTCTGGACGGCAAGGAGCTGTTCATGGAAAGCTCCTCGACCCGGATTGAGTACCAGGGCATTCCCGCCGTCCAGATCATCGCCCGCGACGTCTCCCAGCGCAAGGCGGCGGACGCCGAGCGTGAAGTCATGATGAAGGAACTTGCCTTTCAGCAGGCGCGCTTCGAGGCGGTGGTCGAACAACTTCCGGTAGGGGTCATCATCGCCGAGGCACCGTCCGGCAAGGTGGTGTACCAAAACGAGTTGAACCGCGCGATCTTCCGCGACGACGTGGACGAGGTGGAGAACGCGGCGGATCACTGCCGCTGGAGGATGTACACGCCGGACGGGGCACCGCTTCCCGCGCAAAAGTACCCGCTGGTGCGGGCCATCAAGGAGGGCGAGACCGTTCTGGCCGAAGAATACCAGATCCTGCGCGGCGACGGCACCCGCGGCTTCGTGCAGGTCAACGCGACGCCGCTGCGCGACATCACTGGCAACATCATTTCGGGGCTGGCCGCCCTCACCGACATCACTGAGAGCAGAAGCGCCGCCAAGGCCCTCCGGGAGAGCGAAGAGCGGCTCCAGCTGGCCCTGGACGCGGCCCAAATGGGTTCCTGCGACATGGACACCGCCAGCGGGCAAGGCATCTGGTCCAGGCACCACTTTGTCGTGCTCGGCTACCCCGCACCCGAAGGGCAAAGTGCCCTGGCTACACTGTCCATGTGGCAGGGCCGGATCCATCCCGAGGACAAGGACCGGGTCATGGCCGAGCTCGATCGCGCTTGCACGGAGCACGATCTGTTCACTTCGGAGCATCGCATCTTCAGGGCGGACGACCATGCAGTGGTATGGGTGAGTGTGATGGGGCGGTTCTGGTGCGAGGAGACGTCCTGCCGCTTTATCGGCGTCATCTTCGACATCACCAAGCGCAGGTCCAACGAGGAGGAGCTGCGCCGCTCCGCCCAGCGCTTCCGCAACCTGGCCGACTCCATGCCGCAGATCGTCTGGACCGCCAACCCCGACGGCAACCTGGACTACCTCAATGCCCACTTCGAGAACTACACCGGCGTCAAGCGCTGCATCCTGGTGCAGACCAAGGGTAATCCTGCAAGCCTGATAACCGACTGCATCTACCCCGGCGACCGGGAGAGGACCGCCCAGGCGTGGAGCCATGCTGTGGCCACCGGGGAGATCTACCAGATAGAGCAGCGCATCAAGCACCACGGTGACGATTACCGCTGGCACCTGGCCCGCGCCGTTCCCCAACGTGACGAGGAGGGGAGGGTGGTCAAGTGGTACGGCACGGCGACCGACATCAACGACTTGCGCGAGACCCAGGAAAAACTGCGCGCCAGCGAGACTAGGTTCCGCTGGCTCTACGAGTCGAGCCTGAGTGCCATCTTCTTCTGGAACCGGGACGGGTTCATCACCGACGCCAACGACGCCTACTGCGAGTTGGTCGGTTACAGCGGACAGGAGTGTCGAGGCGGGACCTTGAGCTTGGCCGACGTCACCCCTCCCGAGGAGCACGCCAAAGACCGGGCCGCCATGGACGAAACCATCACCCGCGGCATCAGCAAGACCTACCAGAAGGTGTTCATCAGGCGCAACAGCAAGGAACCCGTAGCAGCACTCACCGCCATGGCGAGGATGGCCGACTCGACCGCCGAGGGAATCGGTTTTGCGGTGGACCTGACTGACCTGAAACGCGCCGAGCAGGCGCTCAAGGCGAGCGAAGCGAGGTTGAAACTCGCCGTCGAGGCCACCGGATTGGGCATCTTCGATGTCAGCCTGCAGACCGGCAAGGGAGACTGGTCCCCCATAGCCAAACAGCACTACGGCTTGAATCAAGAAACCGATGTAGACCTCGAAACCGTGCTGCGGATGGTGCACCCCGAAGACCGGGAACGGCTGGAGCAGATTGTGAAGGATGCCAGGAGCACCACCGGCACCGGGCTCTACAGCGCCGAGTACCGCACCACGCCGCCCGACGGCAGGGTCAACTGGCTTAGCATGCGCGCCCGCGTCTCCTACGACGAGCACGGCACGCCACTCAGGCTGGTGGGGGCCTGCCTTAACATCACCGACAGCGTGCTGGCCCAGGAGGCGCTCAGGGAGGAGATGACCGAGCGGTTACGCGCCGTGGAAGAGCTGCGACGCCAGGAGCAGTTGCTGATCCGCCAGGGGCGGCTGGCGGCCATGGGTGAGATGATTGGCAACATAGCCCACCAGTGGCGCCAGCCGCTGAACACCCTGGGGCTCATCGTCCAGGAACTGCCCAGCTTTTGCGAGCAAGGGCTGTTAACCAAGCAGTACCTGGAAAACAGCGTCTCCCGTGCCATGCAGGTCATCAACTACATGTCGCAGACCATTGACGGTTTCCGCAACTTCTTCGGACCGGAGAAGGAAAAGCAGCGATTCCTGGCAGCAGCCATCCTGGAACAGACCCTCGCCATCCTACAGGCAGCCTTCACCGCCGCCAAGATCACCTTCGACGTGGAAGCCGACCCCGAGGCGGAGATTTTCGGCTCCCCCAACGAATACTCACAGGTGCTGGTCAATATCTTGATGAACGCCAAGGACGTGCTTCTGGAGCGCAAGGTGGCAGAACCGAAGATCGAGGTGCGGCTGCGCCGGCAGCACGGCAAGACCGTGCTCTGCGTAGAGGATAACGCTGGAGGCATACCCGCCGACATCATCGAGAAGGTTTTCGATCCGTATTTCACCACCAAGGGGCCCGACAAGGGGACCGGCATCGGTCTGTTCATGTCCAAGACCATCGTCGAAAAGAACATGAAAGGGACCCTTACCGTCAGCAACACGGAACAGGGTGCCCGCTTCTGCATTGAGGTGTGACCGATGGAACAACCCCGACTACGTTTCAGCGACGTCTCCCTGCTTTTGGTCGAGGACGAGATCGAGTCGCGTGAGATGCTCGCCAGGATGCTTTCCCTCAATTACCCCGGGATCAGGATCTATTCGGCCGACGACGGCAGGGCGGGGCTGGAGCTGTACCGCCAGTACCAGCCGGACCTAGTGGTGACCGACATCAACATGCCCCAGATGAACGGCATCGCCATGGCCCGCGAGATCAAGCAGCTCAACCCCGATGCCACTATCGTCGCAGTCACCGCCCACAGCGAGACCGCCTACCTGATGAACGCCATTGAAATCGGAATGGACCACTACATCCTGAAGCCGGTCAACTACCCGGAACTGTTTCGGGTACTGGACCGGGTCGGTGAAAAGATCACGCTGCGGCGGCTGGTGGCCCAGCAGCTTGCGGCGCTGCGTGCGTCGGAGCGGCGTTTCTCCACCATCTTCCAGGCCACACCTGACCTGTTGAGCATCGCGAACCTTGCCAACGGCAAGCTGGTGGAAGTGAACGAGGCGTTTCTCAAGGTGCTGGGCTACGACAGGGACGAGGTGATCGGGTGCAGCAGCGACGAGCTCGGGCTCTGGCTCGACCCGGCGCAGGCCGGGACGCTGCTGGTCGAGTTAGCGCAGAAAGGGGCCGTGCGCGATTTCGAGGTGCGCATCAGGGCTAAGTCGGGGCAGGAGCTGGAGGGGCTGGTGTCGGCCGACAGCATCGAGATGGACGGCAGTCCCTTCCTGCTCACCCTGTTCAAGGACATCAGCGAGCGCAAGCGGCTGGAACAGGTGATCAAGCACCAGGCCCAGCACGACCCACTGACCGACCTCCCTAACCGCAAGCTCTTCATGGACTTCCTCGCCCTGGAGCTCGCCCAGGCGCGGCGCAATCGCAAGCACCTGGCAGTGCTCTTCATGGACTTGGACCATTTCAAGCAGATCAACGACACGCTGGGTCACGCGGCAGGCGACCTGTTGCTGCAGTCAGTGGCGCAGAGGCTGAAAGCCTGCGTGCGCGAGTCGGACACCGTGGCACGCATCGGCGGCGACGAGTTCAACGTGCTCATGCCGGACCTGGCGCAGGCCGACGACGTCGCTACCGTGGTGACCAAGATCATGGGGGTGTTCCAGGCGCCGTTTCGGCTGGAAGGGGTCGAGGTGAAGGTGGGAACCAGCGTCGGCATCAGCATGTTCCCCGCCGACGGCGACAGTTCGGAGGAGTTGCTGCAAAAGGCCGACGGCGCCATGTACGCTGCGAAGCAGAACCGGGGCAACAGCTACCTGTTCTACAACAGCGAGATCAACGCGCGCACCGTGAACCGCCAGAACCTGGAGCGGCAACTGCGCCAGGCCGTGGACAGAGGCGAACTGGAACTGCTCTACCAGCCGCTCTTGAACCTGGGCAACGGGCGCATCATCGCGGCGGAGGCGCTCTTGCGCTGGCACCATCCCGACCGTGGGCTGCTGCTGCCGGACCAGTTCATCACCGTCGCCGAGGAAAGCGGCGTCATCGTCCCCATCGGGGAGTGGGTCATCCACCAGGCCCTGGCGCAGGTGAAAACCTGGCAACAAAAGGGATACGATCTCTCGCTGGCGGTGAACCTCTCCACCCGCGAGTTCCACCAACCCCATTTTCTCGAGCAGACGCTCGCCGCCCTGTCGGACACCGGCGTTGGCGCGGGTACCTTGCAGATCGACATCCCGGAGCGCGCCATCATGGACAATGGGGGGGGTTCGCGGCAGAACATGCTGCGCCTCACCGAGGCGGGAGTGGCTTTCTCGGTAGACGACTTCGGCGCCGGGTCATCCTCGCTGCAGCGGATCAGGCAGCTTCCCATCGCCAAGCTGAAGATCGACCGCAGTTTTATCAGGGACCTCCACAATCCGGACAACCTGGACGTGGTGACCGCAATGATCTGCATGTCGCACAGCCTTAAGCTCAGGGTGAATGCGGTAGGGGTGGAACGGCCGGAACAACTGGAGCTCATGCAGAACTACGGCTGCGACGAGGTGCAAGGGGACCTGATCGGCCGGCCGGTGCCTGCGGCGGAGTTCGAGGGAATGCTGCCCCGGACGGCGACCGGGGGAGCATTGCTGCTGTAACAACTAGCGGCCGAAGGCCTTCAGGAAGCCGGGCAGCAGTAAGGGATTGTCGCACCGGATCGCGCCGCCCAGGAAATCCATGATCCCGGGGCGGTAACGGTCGTACCAGATCTTTCTGAACATCTCGGCGCTGGTGCTGCACTCGCAGTCGACCGGCTCCGGCGTCGCCCCCCTGACCGCACGATACCCATCGGGACCGACCGCGATGGTGACGGTTTCCTGTTCCAGGTAGAACCGAAAGACAGTTTCCTTATCGAAGACTCCTTTGCAGAACGCAGCTTCCATTTCCGACATCATCGATTCGATCACAGCTAACTCCTTGCGTGACAGTATATTTTTACCGTTTATCGCCTACTGAAGGATGAATCAGGTTTAAGGACACAGGTTCAAAGCCCGATTTCTTTCCCAGCAGGCCTGGCTATTCAGTCGTCGCGATAATATTGATCGGTTTGTAGCGTGTCAAACTATTCCTGTGCAACAGGTTACATCAGTCTTTGAATTACCAAGTTTCCCTCAGTGGTAGTCTATTTTGACAATGAGTCTGCCTCACTCTTGTATTATTTGTCTCATGCACTATCTTTTAAGTACAGAGACACATTTTCTTCTGTCCTGATTGGAGCTTGTCGTGGAAAAGGTGCCATTTCGATCCATACCAGACCTGCTACGGCACCAAGCGACCCGGCTGGACACGCAGTCGGCGGTGAAGTACAGAAAGCAGGGCAACTGGGTCACTCTTAGTTACTCCCAGTTCTTCAATCGCGCCCTCATGGTGGCGCGCGGCCTGCGCAAGCTCGGCATCAAGCCGGGTGACAAGGTGGCCATCCTCTCCGAGAACCGTGTCGGCTGGGCCATTGCCGACATGGGGATCCTCTGCGCCGGCGCGGTTACCGTCCCGGTGTACGCTACCAACTCGCCAGAGCAGGTCGAATACACCCTGAACCATAGTGATGCCCGCATCGTCTTCATCTCCGGCAAATGGCAGTACCGCAAACTCTTAAAGATCAAGGACGCCATCCCTATGGTGCAGCTGGTGGTCTCCTTCGAGCGCTTTCTCGGGGAGCCCGCGCTGCCGCTCACCACTTTCTACCAACTCTCCGAGATCGACGATCCGATTACCGACCAGGAGCGTCAGGAGCTGTTCGCGGTCATCGACTCCATCGAGCCGGAGTCGCTGATGACCATCATCTACACCTCGGGGACCACCGGTATCCCCAAAGGGGTGATGCTCTCGCACTACAACCTTCTCTTTGACGCCTTCGCCACCATAGACAAGGCGTCAGTCGAGGAGGGAGAAGTCTTCCTGAGTTTTCTGCCGCTCAGCCACGTGCTGGAGCGCTGCACCGGCTACTACCTCCCCATCGCCACCGGGGGGATGATCGCCTACGCCGACAGCATCGAGAAGATTGCAGAGAATATGCTGGAGATCCAGCCCACCATCATGGTCTGCGTCCCCAGGCTGTTCGAGAAGATCCACTCGCGCATCTACGAACATGTGCACCAGCTGTCCCTGTACAAGAGGAAGCTGTTCAGGACGGTGCTGGCCATCGGGCGCAGGTACGTCCATGCTCGGTACATCGAGAAAAAGGTACCGCTGTGGCTCGCGCTGCAGCACGCAGTCGTGGACCGGTTGGTGTTCAGGAAGCTGCGCCAGCGTTTCGGCAACAACCTCAAGTTCTGCTCCAGTGGTGGTGCTCCGCTCGATAGCGAGATCAACGAGTTCTTCTGGAGCATCGGGGTTCCGATCCTAGAGGGATACGGGCTCACCGAAACCAGCCCCGTCCTTTGCAACAACACCTTCGAGCAGTTGCGCTTCGGCAGCGTGGGCACGCCGCTCGAGGAAACCGAGTTTCGAGTGGCCGAGGACGGCGAACTGCTGGTGCGCGGGCCGCAGGTTATGCTCGGCTACTACAACGACGAAACCGCGACCCGTGACGCTTTCAGCGACGGCTGGCTCAAGACCGGCGACATCGGGCGCCTCGATGATGGCTTCGTGGTGATCACGGACCGCAAGAAGGACCTGATCGTCACCGCCGGCGGCAAGAACATCGCGCCGCAGCCCATTGAGAACCTGCTGAAAAGGGACAAGTACATCTCCCAGGCCTACGTCTACGGGGACAAGCGCCCCTACCTGACTGCACTGCTCGTGCCGACTCTTGAGAAACTTCTGGAGTTCACCCAGGAGAAGAAGATCGTGTACAACGACCTCGAGGAACTGGTGGTGCACGAGCCTGTCCTCGAGTTGTACCGGCAGCGAGTCGATGCAATCAACGCCGAACTGGCCCACTACGAGACCATCAAGCAGTTCGTGCTGCTGCCGCGCGACTTCACCATCGAGGCGGGGGAGCTCACCCCGACCTTGAAGGTGAAAAGACGGGTGATTTCTGAACGTTATAAGGATAAGATAGAGCGGATGTATACCGTCGCGGAGAACTGAGGCCGCGTCCGGAGCCGGAGGTTGTGATGAAACAGATAAAGAGGGTTGGCGTTCTGGGTGCGGGCGTCATGGGAGCGGCCATCGCGGCGCATCTAGCCAACGCGGGTATAGAAGTCCTCCTGCTGGACGTGGTGCCGGAAACGGCCAAGGGTGCGGCCGCAGAGGACAAGGCGCAGCGCAACCAGATCGCTGATAGGGCGCTGGCAGCCCTGGCCAAGAGTAAGCCCGCCGCGTTCTATGCATCGGAGTACGCTGCGTGGATCGAATCCGGCAACTTCGACGACGACAGTCACCGCCTCAAGGAGTGCGACTGGGTCATCGAGGTGGTGCTGGAAAACCTCGAGGTGAAGAAGCGTCTCTTCCAGGAAACGGTGGTTCCCAACCTCGGTGAAGACGCCATCCTCTCCACCAACACCAGCGGCCTCTCGGTCAACGAACTGGCGCAGGCGCTTCCTGCCGCGCTCAGGCGCCGCTTCATGGTGACCCACTTCTTCAATCCGCCGCGCTACATGCGTCTCATGGAGATGGTCCCCTGCAGCGAGACCGATCCCAACCTGCTGCGCAGCATGGCCGCCTTCATGGACAAGCGGCTGGGCAAGGGGGTGGTGTTCGCCAAGGACACCCCAAACTTCATCGCCAACCGCATCGGCACCTACGCCGGTGCCGCCACCTGGCGCCACATGGTGGATATGGGACTTACCGTGGAGGAAGTCGACGTTGTCACCGGGCAGGCCATGGCCAGGCCCAAGACCGGCACATTCGCCCTGTGGGACCTGGTGGGGATCGACACGGTGGTGCGGGTCATGGATAACAGCTACCAGTTGCTCGGCGACGATGACGAGCGGGAGTTGTTCCGGGTGCCTGAAAGCACGCGGCGCATGGTCGCCGAGGGACTTACCGGCAAGAAAGGGAAGGGGGGCTTCTTCAAGCGAGAAACGGTGGACGGTCACAGCGTCAAGTTCTGCTACGACCCCGAGAACGGCGCCTATCGCGAGTGTGTCTCTCCGAAGTTCGCTTCGGTCGGGGCAGTTAAGCAGATCGACGATCCGGGCGCACGGGTGAAGGCGCTGTTGCAAGGTAACGATAAGGCGGCCGAATTCGCCTGGAGGACATTACGCGACACCCTGATCTACACGGCCAAGCGGATTCCGGAGATAGCAGATGACGTGGTCAACGTCGACAACGCCATGAAGTGGGGCTACAACTGGGACCTCGGCCCGTTCGAACTGCTGGACGCTCTGGGCGTCACCTCCTTCGTGGCCCGCGCCGACCGCGACGGCGTTGCCCTGCCGCAGTGGCTGCGCGATGTGGAGAGCTTCTATCGCCTGGAGCAGGGGAAACGCTACTACTACAGCATCACCGACAAAAAGTTCAGGGAGGTGGCACTCAACCGCGGACAGGTCTCGCTCACCCTGCTCAAAAGCGCCGGCGGCGTGGTGGAACATAACGCAGCCGCCTCGCTTATCGACATCGGCGACGGCATCTTCTGCCTGGAATTCCATTCCAAGATGAACACCATCGGCGGCTACACGCTGGCCATGATCCAGAAGGGGCTGCGTCGCAGCGAGTCCGACGGCCTCGGGATGGTGATCGCCAACGAGGGAAGCCTCTTCTCGGCCGGAGCCAACCTGATGCTGATTGCCATGGCCTGCGCCGAAGGCGCCTGGGACGACCTGAACCTCACCGTGAAATCGTTCCAGCGCGCCATGATGGCAATCAAGTATTCCCGGATCCCGGTGGTGGCCGCACCGCACAACCTTGTAATGGGAGGCGGGTGCGAGACCTGCCTGCACGCCGATGCCATCAACGCCCACGCTGAGACCTACATGGGACTGGTGGAAATCGGGGTCGGGCTGATTCCGGCCGGCGGCGGTACCAAGGAAATGGCGCTCCGTGCCATTCGGCTTGCCGAGGCCAACGGCGCCGACGTCACGCCGTTTCTGCTGAAGAACTACCAGAACATCGCCATGGCCAAGATGAGCAGTTCCGCCACAGAACTAATGGCGATGGGGCTCATGCGCCCCGGCGACGGTATCACCCTTGCCCTGGACCGCCGCATCTTCGACGCGAAACTTAAGGCCATTTCCCTCGCGGCGAACTACCGGCCCGGCAGACCCGAGACCGCGGTCAAGGCGCCGGGACGCAGTATCGCCGCCAGCATCAAGACCCAGCTCTGGAACCTGGAGCAGGGGGGCTTCATCTCCGCCTATGATCACTACCTCGCCGCAGGGATCGCCGACGTCATTACCGGCGGGGATGTCCCGGCCGGAACGATCATCAGCGAAGAATACCTGCTGGACCTTGAGCGGGAAACCTTCCTCAAGTTCTGCGGCCAGAAGAAGACCCAGGAGCGCATCCAGCACATGCTGAAGAAAGGGAAGCCGCTCAGGAATTAGGGCAGGGCAGGGGAAGCGCCATCAGCTCCCCCCCTGGCCAGGGTGAGCGGTTCACGCTCCCTCCCCAGGAGGGGGAGGGTCGGGGAGGGGGAAGTAACCCGCCGCCTGTAGAAGCGAAAACAGCAAAGGAGCAACGCTATGCGAGCAGCATATATCGTAGAAGCCGTACGCACACCGGCCACCAAGGCCTACAAGGGGAAACTCAAGGACATCCGTCCCGACGACCTGGCCGCTATAGCCATCAAGGGGCTTATCGTGCGGACCGGCCTGGACCCGGCTCTTGTCGAGGATGTCATCATCGGCTGCGCCTTCCCGGAAGGGGAGCAAGGGATGAACGTGGCCCGCATCGCCGCCTTCAAGGCAGGCTTGCCATACCAGGTCCCCTGCATGACCGTGAACCGCTTCTGTTCGTCCGGCCTGCAAACCATCGCCTCGGCGGCAGACCGCATCATGGCAGGATTTGCCGACTGCATCATCGCCGGGGGAACCGAAAGCATGTCCATGATCCCCATGGGTGGTAACAAATACAGCGCCAACCCTGGCCTCGTGAGTTCCTGGCCCGAGACCTACGCCTCCATGGGCATCACGGCGGAGCGGCTGGTGCAGAAGTACGGCATCTCCCGTGAGGACCAAGACGCTTTCGCACTGGCGAGCCACCAAAAAGCCGCACGTGCCCTGGCACAGGGGACATTCGCCGAAGAAACGGTACCGGTGCCGGCACAGCACTGCGCGCTGCAAAAAGGTAAGATGCAGTGCCTTGAGGAACTGGTCGATGCCGATGACGGCGTGCGCGGCGATACCACGTTGGAGGCCCTGGCCAAGCTAAAGCCAGCCTTCAAGGCCGACGGCACCGTTACCGCGGGCAACTCCTCGCAGATGACTGACGGCGCCGCAGCGGCGCTGGTGGTTTCGGAGGAGTTCCTGAAGCGAACCGGCATGAAGCCCCTGGCGCGCTTCGTCTCGTTCGCGGTAAAGGGGGTCCCCCCCGAAATCATGGGCATCGGCCCGGTGGAGGCCATCCCGGCGGCGCTGAAGATGGCGGGGCTGGCCCAGGACCAGGTCGAACTGGTCGAGTTCAACGAGGCCTTCGCCGTGCAGACGCTTGCCTGCCTTGGCGAACTGGGGCTCGATCCGGCCCGGGTCAACGTCAACGGCGGCGCCATCGCGCTTGGGCACCCGCTGGGATGCACCGGTACCAAGCTGACCGCCAGCCTGTTGCACGAGATGCGGCGCCGCGGTAAGCGCTACGGCATGGTCACCATGTGCATCGGCGGCGGCATGGGCGCGGCGGGTATTTTCGAGCTGGTCTGAGACCGGGCAACGCGTTCCACTACAACTAGCGAGGTGTGTCATGGCAGCAAGGATATTCAAAGGAGCGGAGTTCCTGATCACGGAGACCGGCAAGGACGAGGTGTTCGTCCCCGAGGATTTCAGTGACGAGCAGCGCCAAATAGGCGCGACCACCGAACAGTTCGTGGCCAACGAGGTCATCCCGGCGCGCGAAGAGATCGAGCACCAGAACTTCGACAAGGTGGTTCAGTTGCTGCGACGCTGCGGCGAACTGGGCCTGTTGATGATCGACGTCCCCGAGGAATACGGCGGGCTGGAACTGGACAAGGCGACCAGCATGCTAGCGGCAGAAAAGATCTCGGGCTCGGGCTCGTTCTCGGTCGCCTATGCCGCCCACAGCGGCATCGGCACCTTGCCCCTGGTTTACTACGGCACGGAGGAGCAGAAAGCGCGCTACCTGGAAAAGCTGACCAGCGGCGAGTGGGTCGCGGCCTACTGCCTCACCGAGCCAGACTCCGGGAGCGACGCCCTGGGCGCCAAGGCAAGCGCTACGCTCTCAGCCGACGGCAGCCACTACATCCTCAACGGCACCAAGCAGTTCACTACCAACGGCTCCATCGCCAACCTCTACACCGTCTTCGCCAAGGTGGACCGCGAGAATTTCACTGCCTTCCTGGTGGAGCGGACCATGGAAGGGGTGAGCGTCGGGCCGGAGGAAAAGAAGCTGGGCATCAAGGGCTCCTCGACCACCCAGGTCATCCTCGACAACGTCAAGGTGCCGGTGGAGAACGTGCTGGGCGAGATCGGCAAGGGGCACAAGATCGCCTTCAATGTGCTCAATATCGGCCGCTTCAAGCTGGGGGCCGCAGTCACCGGATCCGCCAAGTTCGCCCTGGCCGACGGTGTGAAATACGCGGTGCTGAGAAAGCAGTTCGGCCGCACCATCGCCTCCTTCGGCGCCATCCAGGAAAAGCTGGCCGACATGGCCGCCGAAATCTTCGCCTCGGAGTCACTGGTATACCGCCTGGCCGGGCTCATCGACGACCGGCTCGCCACCATTCCCAAGGAGACTCCGAACTACTACGACGCCTACCAAAAGGGGATCGAGGAATACGCCATGGAGTGCGCCATCGCCAAGGTGTTCTGCTCCGAGATGCTCGCTTTCGTGGCGGACCAGGTGGTCCAGATCCACGGCGGCTACGGCTTCATCCAGGAGTACCCCGCCGAGCGCTACTACCGCGACGAGCGCATCAACCGCATCTTCGAAGGTACCAACGAAATCAACCGGCTACTCATACCGGGCACCCTGCTTACCCGTGCCCTGAAAGGGGAGATCCCGCTGCAGCGCGAAGCGATGAAGGCACTTGACGCCCTCACCACGCCATCCTTCGAGGAGCCCGACGACAGCGTCCCCTTCGCTGCGGAGAAGGCCCTTCTTGCGGGACTCAAGCAACTGTTCCTGGTGGTGGCGGGGTCGGCTGCACAGAAGTATCAAGCGGCCATCAAGGACGAGCAGGAAATTCTCATGGCGTTAGCCGACGTTGTCATCAATATTTTCGCCATGGAAAGCGTGATGCTGCGCGCCGACAAGATCCTGCCGCGCCTGAGCGAGGCCAAGGGACGCGCCGTTACCGCAGCCGTACGCAGCTTTTGCTTCGGCGCCAACGAGAAGACCGCCACCGCCGCCCGCAAGGCAGCTTTCTACTGCGAGGAGGGTGACCCCCTGACCGTTCTCCTGGGGGCAGTCCGGCGATTCACCCGCTACCAGCCAACGGGATTACTCCAGGACAAACGGATCCTGGCCCAGGCGGTGATAGAGGCCGAGAAATACCCCTTCTGACACGCAAAACCTTGGACATTGGTCCGGGCCGGTTCTCGGTATAACGTCAGCAGAACCGGCCCGTTCTTTTCCACGGCGAAGGTCGGATGTCAGTAATGACATGAAAAGCATGTCAAAAGCCGACGCTCAGAGCAAAAATCTTACTTTTATGATTGGTGCAATGCTGTATGTTGTGGCAAAATTTGACTTTAAGAGAGTTTTAAGCGGGGCAGTGTCAGTAGCAGCAGGAGGAGCACATGGACAGCAAGGGCAAGTGCAAGGCGGGCACCCCAAAAAGCACCGGCAACTCGGCAGAGGTCTCAGCACAGCCGCAGCAGCCTGGTCATGAGCCGAAAGGCCCGGCTGGCGAGTGTGAAAGCAGCCTGGCCCAGGCCCAGCGGGAACTGTTCCGCCTCAACCAGGAGTTAGCCCGACAAAAAGCGACGGCGGAGAACCTGGGCAAGGAACTGGAAACCTTCAGCTACGCTGTCTCACACGATCTGCGCGCCCCGCTGCGGCACCTGATCGGCTTCAGCAACGCCCTGCTCGAGGACTACGGTACAGCGCTGGAACCGACCGCGCACAGCTACCTGGACTGTATCGTTCGGGCTGGTCGCAAGATGGAAGGACTGGTGGACGCGCTGCTGGCGCTGTCGCGCATCGGCCGCCAGGACATGACACCACTGAACCTCGACCTGAGCCAGATGGCCAACAGTTACGCCGCGTGCATCAGGGAAGGGGACCCGGGTAGAAAGGTCACCTTCAAGATCCCGGAGCGGCTAACCGCTCATGGAGACGCTGTGCTGCTGCGCACCGCCCTCGAACATCTTTTGGAAAACGCCTGGAAATTTACGGCGAAGAAGGATTCCGCGACCATCGAAGTCGGCAGCAGGAAAGACGGGGATGAGGTGGTCTATTTCGTGCGGGACGACGGCGCCGGCTTCGACATGCGCTTTGCCGACCGGCTTTTCGGGCCGTTCCAGCGCATGCATCGCGACGAGGAGTTTCCGGGGCTGGGCATCGGACTCGCCATCGTGCAGCGCATCATCAACCGGCATGGCGGCAGGATTTGGGCAGAGGCGGAGGTGAACGGGGGGGCGACCTTCTACTTCACACTGGGAAGCTGACTCACGCCCCCGACTAGGCCGGGGCAGGGCAGTCCGGGGCCAGGGAGCCGAAGTAGAGCTTAAAATCGTTCAGCCTCATCAGCATCGCCGCCCTGGTGATGTTTTCCGCCAGCAGGGCGTTGCCGGCGTTGGCGGCAGCCAGCATCTCGCGGTAGTAGCCACGCAGCTGCAGCCGGTGTTTGTCCCTGGAGAAGAGCGAGGACCTGAGTTTCGAATAGACGCCGGCAAAACTGTTCAGCATCAGGGGGTAGATGCGGTTCCCCGACATCACCGCCATGGCCAGGTGCAGTTCCCAGTCGAAGCTGACCAAGGCCGATGAGCAGTTGCGCAGCTTCTCCGCCTTGCGTAGCACCGCTGCCACCCCGGCCGCGTCGTTCTCGACGGCCCGGCGCGCGTAATCCGGAGCGAATTGGACCCGCAACTCCAGCAGGTGGGTCGCCAACTCGTAAGGAAAAGGATCACTGTTCCTGGTGATGGAAGAGAGGATCTCCAGGTCGCCTTGGGACCAGAAATCCTTGACGACGGTGACGTGCCGCTGCTGCACCGAAATCCATCCCGCATCCTGCAACTTCTGCAGCGCCTCGCGCACCGTGGTCCTGCTCACGGAGAAGCGATCCGCCAGGTCCCGCTCGCTGAGCAGCGGACTCCCCGGTTTGAACTCCCCCTTCAACATCCCGTCCACCAAAGCCTTCTCCACCATCTGGCAGGTTTTCCTCATCGGTGCCTCACTTTATATAGACGGCAGGCAGACTAGCATACCTTTGCCAACTGCGTTACCTCGTTACGGGCAGAACGCAGCCGTATACACATATAAAACATAGTTTTGATATTTTGACAATTATTTTTTTATGATAACCGCCCCTAGAGTTGACACTATCACACATAATAACAGCTACATTGGGGCAACACTCTCAGCCTTGGCGGTCAAGACATCTCTTCAAGACACGTTCTCTACTGACCACACCTGCACCGAGCATACACGCTGTTTTATGTTCAATAAAAAAAGAAGACACAAGGCAGGCGGGGCGTTAGCCGCCCCGCAAGGGAAGAGTGGCGCGTGGGCTCGATACGCTAGCAGGCAGTCACTTCGGATTTGCGTGGGTGGGAGAGGGTGAAGTAGAAGGTAGCGCCCTCGTTTTCTTTTCCTTCGGCCCAGATGCTGCCGCCGTGGCGCTCGATGATGCGGCGTACCGTGGCGAGGCCTATGCCGGTCCCCTCGAATTCGGAACCGTGAAGGCGCTGGAAGGGCTGGAACAGCTTCTCTACGTAGGCCATGTCAAACCCAACGCCGTTGTCCCTGACGAAGAAGGCATGCCTTCCTGATACGAGCGTTTGCCCAAACTCGATGCGCGGGTCTGGGGCGCGTGAAGAGTACTTGACGGAGTTACCCAGGAGATTTTGCAATACCAGCCGCACAAGGGCGCTGTCACCGTAGGCACTGATGCCGGGTTGCACCACGAATTCCGGCGGATTATCGGATTCATCGCTCAGCATGTCCACCACGTCGGCGGCCAACTGGCTGATGTTGAACGTGCTCCGCTTCATGATGGCGCGGCCGACCCGGGTCAGCGCAAGCAGGTCGTCGATCTGCTTCCCCATCCTGTTGCTGGCGGTACAGATGCGTTCCAGGTAATAGCGGGCGTCCTCCGGAAGGGTTTCGCCGTATTCCTCCACCAGGATCGAACTGTAGCTGTTGATGTGCCTGAGCGGCGCGCGCAGGTCGTGAGAGACCGAATAGCTGAAGGACTCTATTTCCTTCTTCGCTGCCACCAACTGAGAGGTCCTCTCAATGACCCGCCGGTCCAGTTCGTCGTTGAGGTTACGGATCGCCTCCTCCGCTGCCTTTCGCTCGGTGATGTCCTTGATGGTACCGATCATGCGAGCCTGTTTGCAGGCCGCGTCCCAGGTCAGTTCGCAGCACTCAGTCACCCAGCGCTCCACGCCGTCGTTGTGTCTCCGGATCTTGTACTCGTGCTCGAAGGGGCGGTTGGTGCCGATGGCGGCACGGTAGCTGTCGATGAACTGATCCCGGAATTCCTCGTGCACGATATCGAAGTGCCCCTGCATGGTCTTTGGGTAGCCGGCGCCGATGCCCAGGATTTCTTCCAGCTTGCTGGAACAGGCCCAGTGGTCCTGGGCGATATCGAGCACGTAGCTCCCCAGTTGCGCAATGCGTTGCGTTTCCCGCAGTAGGCGGTCGTTGTCCGCCAGCACCTGCTCGCGTGTCTTCTGCTCCGTCACGTCTTCCAGGGTCACCACGGTGCCGCTGACCGTGCTGGCAGGATCGAGGAAGGGGGCGGTACTGATGGAAAGCACCGCGCTGGCGCCGTCAGGCCGGGTGAAGACGAAGCAGGATTGCAGCAGGCAACGTCCCTGTTCCAGGATCTTGCCCAGCGAGAGTTCCGCGCCTGTGGCGGTGTCCTCCTCCACGGAGAAAATGGTGTCGATGACTGCAGGCTCCCTGTGCGCCATTTGCTGCTTGGTCAGGCCCAGGATCCGTTCCGCCTTCGGGTTGACGAAGGTGATGTTGCCGTCGGACTCTATGAACATGATGCCAACCGGGCTCGTTGAAGTGATGAGGTTCAGTAGGCCGTGCTCCATCTGCAGCAGGTGCTCCATGAGCTTCGCCTGGTTTATGTCCAGCAGCGTTCCGGCGAGGCGGTTGGCCCGGCCGCTGGCATCCCTTTCGGCAGCCTTGCCGGTACAGCGGAACCAGCGCCATTTGCCCTCGTTGGTCTTGAGGCGGAACTCGACTTCGAACTTCTCGATAGTACCGCTGATGCAGTTCTCCAGGACCCGACGCGCGTTGTCGAGGTACTGCGGGTGGATGATGTTGCTCCAATCCTGGAGGCGCACCTGCGCCTGACCGCCGCTGTAGCCCAGCATCTGGTAGCAAAAGGGACTGAAATAGCAGTAGTTGCCGGTTACGTTAAAATCCCAGATGCCCAGTTCCGCAGCCTCCAGGGCGGCCCGTTGGCGATCGTCACTCAGGGCTAGTTCCAGGTGGGAGTGGTGCTGTGACGTGATATCGATGGTGCAGACCTGGTACCCGGACAGCGCACTGTCATTGCCAACCAGCGGGGCAACGACGGTCTGGATGTGGCTGCCGGCGCCATCGGCAAAACGATACTGGAACTGCTGATGCCACTGTTGTCCTGCCTCCATGGCAGCCTGGAACGATGCCACCAGGACCTTTCGATCCTGCGGATTGAGGTAGCCTGTACGGTGCGTAACGGGTTCATGGGGGGCCGTGAAGCAGAGCAACTCGGTAGCGGTGGGGTGGCCGTAGCGGTCAGTCTGGTATACCCCCAGGGGGACCGATTTGAACATATTGCGCAGAACCTGTTCATAGTCAGGCGTAGACAGGGCGGGTTGACATAGTGCCAGTGCGTCGCCTTCAATGCAGGTACGGGATGCCCCGCTGTTGTCATGGGCAACCTGGTTCACCATTCCTTTCATGCGCTCCCCCTTGGGCAACATTGTAACCAAGCTCATACCAAACCTTGTGCTTCTCGTGCTCTGTCTTAGAACAATCCGGACAGTCATAGTAAAAGTTTTTTCTAATATAATCACAATACACAAAAGTAGCAACCACAAATTATAAAAAAATAATCTCTCAATTCTATGGCATTGCCCTTACGGCCTGTCAATGGACGACCTAGGAGTTGACTGCCACGGCAGATTTGCAGTAGATATGAGAGGTACGTCAGACAAAGGGGGATCATATGGAATCTACTGCAACCTGCCAATGCGGGGCAAAACACACCGGACACATCTGCATGCTCAAAAGCGCCGGCCGCCTTGAAGATATCGCTCACATTACCGACCAACCAAAGGTAGTCTGTTTTACCTGCGGGGCGGAGGCCAACTCCGAAGACAACGTCTGCAGCCCCATGCCACTGGACCAGTAACCGGAGCGATCATGCCTGAGTTGCCCGAAGTAGAAGTTACCCGCCTGGGGATAAAGGACCACCTGACCGGCGCCCGCATCGCGTCGGTGCAGATGCACATCCCCAAGCTGCGCAACATGGTACCCGAGGGGCTCCCCGAACTCCTCGTTGGGCAGACTATTCGTTCGGTCGAGCGCCGAGGCAAGTACCTGATCCTCGCCTGCGGTGCGGGGTCGCTGCTGCTGCACCTTGGCATGACCGGGCACCTGCGCCTGGTTCCAGCCTCGGTCGCGCCGGGCCCGCATGACCATTTCGACCTGCGGCTTGACTCAGGACTCGTGCTCCGGCTCAACGACCCGCGCCGGTTCGGTTCCATACACTTCACCGGATCTGACCCGCTGCAACACCAGTTGCTCAAGAAGATCGGGCCGGAACCTCTCACCGACGCCTTTGAGCCGGATTACCTGTACCGGCTGAGCCGCGGCAGGCGGGTGGCACTGCAGCGGTTCCTGATGGACAGCGCAGTCGTGGCGGGGATCGGCAACATCTATGCCGCGGAAAGTCTCTTTCGCTGCCGGCTGCACCCGGACATCCCGGCGGGTGACGTGACCGCGGCCGACTGTTCCGCGTTGGTCACTGCCATCAAGGAGACCCTTGCTTCGTCCATCGCCACCGGGCGCGCAACGATGGATTTTCACAAGGCGGAAGAAAAGCTTGCCTACTTCCCGCAGCAACTCTTCGTCTATGGCAGGGAAGGGCTTCCCTGCCGCGAGTGCGGTACTTCGATCCGCAGGGGAAGACTTGGCAACCGCTCCACCTTCTACTGTCCGCAGTGCCAGCCGGAGCAGCTGTAACATAACCGAAGGATGCTCCAGTTTCATTGCAGTTATGACAATGCCTGCTAAACTGCCGCAGACACACAGACCTGCCACATCACACCAGCTTCAGGAGGTTCTCCAGCATGAGCATCCTTTTCACCCCGCTTACCCTGCGCGAGTTGGTCTTCAAGAATCGCATCTTCGTTTCACCCATGTGCATGTATTCCAGTAAAGAGGGACTCCCCACCGACTGGCACATGGTGCACCTGGGAAGCCGCGCCGTAGGCGGGGCCGGGCTGGTCATGGTCGAGGCGACCGCAGTCACCCCCCAGGGACGGATTTCTCCCGACGACAGCGGTATCTGGAGCGCCGAGCATGCCGCCGCCTTCGCCCCCATAACACGTTTTATCAAGGAGCAGGGCTCGGTTCCGGGCATCCAACTCGCCCACGCCGGGCGCAAGGCGTCGACGGATCTGCCCTGGAAAGGGGGGCGTCCGGTGGACGCGAAGCACCGCGGCTGGCAGACCATCGCTCCGAGCCCGGTTCCCTTTTCCAAGCAGGAGCCGGTGATCCCCCGTGAGGCAACCCTGGAGGACCTTGAAACGCTGCTCGGCCAGTTCACGGCCGCCGCACGACGCAGCATCGAAGCCGGCTTCGAGGTGGCCGAGATCCACATGGCGCACGGCTACCTGCTGCACCAGTTCCTGTCGCCGCTCTCCAACCAGCGCAGCGATGAATTCGGCGGCTCACTGGAGAACCGCTGCCGCTTCCCGCTGCGCGTTGCCAAGGCGGTGCGCGAGATCTGGCCGGGGCACCTGCCGCTCTTTGTCAGGGTGTCGGCCACCGACTGGATGGAAGGGGGGTGGGACCTGGAGCAGACGCTGTACCTGGTCCGCTCGCTCAAGGAGATCGGTGTCGACCTGATCGACTGCTCCACCGGCGGGATGGTACCCGAGGCCATGCCGCCCTTCGGCCCTGGCTTCCAGACACCCTTCGCAACGGCCATCAGGCACGAAGTCGGCATCCCGACTGGCGCGGTGGGTGTCATCACGGACCCGGTCCAGGCCGAACAGATCGTTGCCACCGGCCTGGCTGACGCCGTATTCCTGGCGCGGGCCATGTTGCGCGACCCGTACTGGCCGATCCACGCCGCCAAGGCGCTGGGCGTGGACCTGCCCTGGCCGGTGCAGTACGAGAGGGCGAAGTAAATAGAGCGGCCCCTTGCATAATCACGTCAGAATGCTTATTTTCCTGACTGACCACACTGCTTCATGCTATAAAGAAGGAGCGTAACACACTGAAAACTGCGACGAGAACTGTATTCTCGGGCCGCAGCGGCAACCTAAGGGAGCTTTTAATGGAAAGATATCAGACTCAGTACCGCACCATTTCTGTTACTAACAGCGGCGTTATGAGAGGAGTGTACGGCTGGATGAGCGGCGGATTGCTCCTCACCGCACTCGTCTCTGTAATAACCGCGTCCTCACCGGTTCTTTTGCAGGCGATCCTAGGCAACCGCATCCTCTTCTACGCGCTTTTGTTCGGCGAACTGGGACTGGTAGTGGCCATAAGCGGGGCCATCAACAGGATCAGCGCCGCCACGGCAAGCATGCTCTTCCTGCTCTACGCCGCGCTGAACGGCCTGACCATGTCTACCATCTTCGTGGCCTATACCCAGTCCTCCATCGCCTCGACCTTCCTGGTCAGCGCGGGGATGTTCGGCGCCATGAGCCTCTACGGCTACCTGACCAGGAGCGATCTCTCCTCGTGGGGAAGCTTCCTGTTCATGGGCCTGGTGGGGGTGGTGATCGCCTCTCTGGTAAACATCTTCCTGCACAGCTCGATGCTCAACTGGGTGCTCAGTCTGTGCGGCATCATCGTCTTCACCGGTCTGACCGCCTACGATACCCAGCGGATCAAGCAGATGGGCAACACCGGCGGCAAGGGGGCCATCCTCGGGGCCCTGACCCTTTACCTCGACTTCATCAACATGTTCCTACTGATGCTCAGGTTCCTGGGCGACCGCAGATAAAAAAAAGCCCCCCGGCGCGGATCACGCCGGGGGGCTTCATGTATAGACAGGGGAGGGGAGGCTAGCGCAGCCTGATCCCCTCCTTGGTGATCTCGATTACTCCTTCCCGGTACAAGTTACCGATCACCGCCTTGAAGTTCTTCTTGCTCATCCTGAACATCTCCGCGATCAATTCCGGCGGCGACTTATCCCCTACCGGAAGGAAGCCGCCCCGCTCGCCAAGCACTCGCAACAGAGTCTCTCTGCCGCCGGTGAGGTCCTGCTTCCCCCCTTTTCTGAGGGTCACATCGATCTTGCCGTCGTCCCTGATCTTCTTGACGTACCCCTTGGTGGTATCGCCGGTACCGTAGCTTCCGAACAGCTCGGTCTTGAACAGCAGCCCGTCATAGCGGCCGTCAATGATGACCTTGGCACCGAGGTTACCGAACTCGTAGAAGGTAAGTGTCACTTCCTGCCCCTCTTTGAGCCCCGCCGGCGACTTTTCCAGGAACTTGCCGATCTTGGCCGACGCCGCGATCCGCTCCGAGCGGTCCAGGTACACCCGAACCAGGTGCCGTTCCCCTTTGTGCATGGGGCGCGGTTGCTCGCTGAACGGCACCAGCAGGTCCTTTTCCAGTCCCCAGTCCAAAAAGGCCCCCACCGGACTTACGTCCTTCACCTCCATGAGCGCAAAATCGCCAACCTGTGCCTTGGGTTCCAGCGTGGTGGCGATGAGCCGGTCCTCGGAGTCAAGGTAGACGAACACCTTCAAGTGCTCGCCGTGATGCAGTCCCTCCGGAACGTACTTGGTGGGCAAAAGGATCTCCCCCAGTTCCGATGCGAGGTAGGCCCCAATGGCGCTGAGCTTCTTCACTTCCAGACGATTGTACTTGCCGATTGCTAACATCTTCTTTGTACTCCTCCACGCGGCTCTAATGTTTTGCAGCCACAAACCGAAATACTATATCAAATCGCTTTGGGAACCTATCAATCTTTTCAGCACGCAGGTGGAGGATACCGCGCTTCAGCCTGTAACCGTGAAAAATCCAGTTAATAAACAGCAACTTGTCGCGGTCATACAAAAACTTTTTAAGCTGGACAGCCCCGATGTTTTCATACTAAGGTAACAACTTCCGTAACGCCGTGCGTGCTGCCATGCCAGCGGAGGCTGATTGCGCCCTTTTACCCTCAAATCGAAGATGACGGTGACAATATCCCTGCTGATTGCGGGGTTGCTGTCCATTCTTGCGCTTACCACCCACCTTTACGTTACCGACCAGATCAAGGGACTGCTTTACACGCAGCAATTCGACATGGTCACCGCCCTTGCCGACCAGATCGACGACAAGTTCCGCTTGTCGCAAACCGAACTGGTGGCTACCGCCCGTACCCTGAAGACCGCCGCGCTGCACGACCCGCGCGCCATGCAGGGCTTTTTCCACCAGCGTCCGGGCAACCTGACCATGTTCGACAACGGCTTGTTTCTCTTTTCCGCCCAGGGGACGCTCATCTCCGGTAACCCGCTCGACAGCGGCATAATCGGCAAGAATTTTCTGTACCGCGACTACCTGAAAAAGACCCTCGACACCCGGCAGCCCCAGATTTCTGCCCCGTTCCTCTCAGCACAGACCCACGGACACCCCATCATCATGCTGACCGCGCCGGTGCTTGACGATCGGGGAGAGGTGGCAGCCGTCCTGACCGGGAGCATGGACCTTACCAGGGACAACTTCGTGACCCGAGTCGGCAAGATCACCCTAGGGAACAAGGGCTACCTCTACCTGTACAACACGGACCGGGTCATGATCGCCCACCCCGATAACCGCCGGGTCTTCAAACAGGACGTCCCTATCGGCAAGAACCGCCTCTACGACAAGGCCATCGGCGGGTACGAGGGGACCGGCGAGACCACCAACTCCCGTGGCCTCAAGGTCATCAGTTCCTTCAAGCGTCTCAAGACCACCAACTGGATCCTCGCCAGCAACTTCCCGCAGCAAGAAGCCTACGCGCCCATCTACCGGGCCCGCAGCTATATCCTGATCGCCTTGTTCGTAGTGTTTCTCATATCCATGCTGGTAGTCTCGCTGTGCATGAAGTTTCTCACCGCGCCGCTTACCACCTTCACCGAACAGATCAGGGTGCTGACCCAGAACAAGGAAGGCGACGTCGCACCGATAAACATCCCGGCTGGCGATGAGATTGGCGTCCTTGGGGACGCCTTCAACCAACTGGTACAGGAACTTCAACAGCAGAAACACGAGCTGAAACGGCAGCTTGATTTTTCGCAAAAGCTGATCGAGGTCACCCCGATCCCTGTGTTCTACAAGGGCGCCGACGGCAGGTATCTGGGCTGCAACCAGGCCTTCCTCAACTTTACCGGCCTAACCAGGGACCGGATCATCGGCAAGACCGTGTTCGAGTTGACCCCCGCTCCGATCGCCGAGGTGCACCACCGATCGGACCAAGAGGTGATCGCCGGCGCCGGGGTTCAGGTCTACGAAAGCAAGGCCGTGCACACTGACCACAGCGAGCGCGACGTCATCTTCTTCAAAACCAGCTTCACGGCCACCAACGGCAACTGCGGCGGTGTACTAGGGGTCATGCTCGACATCACCGAGCGCAAACAGGCCGAGGCGGCCCTCCAATCGCAAAAGGAATTCGCCGAGAGCCTGGTCCTGAACATGACACAGCCGACTTTCGTGCTGGACAGCGAACACCGCGTCCTCATGTGGAATCACGCGCTGGAGAACCTCACGGGAATCAGGGCAAGCGAAGTGCTCGGAGCCGCCCACGTCGGCAAAGTCTTTTACGGCAACGACCGACCCGTTCTCGCGGACCTGGTGCTGGACGAAGAATTCCAAGAAGGCACCCGGTTTTACAGCGACTGCCGCAGGTCCCCGCTGATCGAGGGGGGGCTGCAGGCGGAAGGCTGGTACCAGGATCCACACGGAAACGGGCATTACGTCACCATCAACGCGGCGCAGATCCGTGACCGGCAGGGGAGGGTGGTTGGTGCGATCCAGAACCTGGAGGACATCACCGAGCGCAAACAGGCCGAAGTCGCCCATGAACAGACCCGGCGCCAGATGCAGCTCATCCTGGACGCGGCTGGGGAAGGAATCAACGGCGTCGACACCCAGGGACGCATCACCTTCGTCAACCCGGCTGCGGCGCACATGGTGGGATGGACCCAGGAAGAACTACTCGGACAGCACCAGCATTCGCTGATGCACCATAGCCGTGAGGATGGCTCCCCGTTCCCGGAACAGGAATGTCCGATGTCGGCCGCCTGCTACGAAGGTCGCCCCTACCAGGGGAGCGACGAGTTGTTCTGGCGCAAGGATGGTAGCAGCTTCTACGCTGAATATAACTGCAGGCCGATCCGGGAAGGGGGAGAGTTGGTCGGCGCCGTGGTGATCTACAAGGACGTGACCGAGCGCAGGCAGGCAGACGAGCAGTTGCTGAAGCTGTCCCAGGCCGTGATGCAGAGTCCCGTCGCCATCATGATCACCGGCGTCAAAGGCGATATCGAGTTCGTAAACCCTCTCTTTACCGAGGTCACCGGCTACACCTCGGAGGAAGTCATCGGTCAGAACCCGCGCCTCCTGAAAAGCGGCAAGACCTCGCCGGAGCTGTACCAGGGGATGTGGGACACCATCACCTCTGGCCGCGTCTGGAGCGGCGAACTGTACAACCGGCACAAAAACGGCACCACGTTCTGGCAGCACGCCACCATTTCGCCCATCCTGAACAGTTCCGGGGTCATCAGCCACTTTATGGCCTTCATGGAGAGCATCAACGAGCGCAAAAAACTCGAGGAACAACTGAGGCAGGCACAGAAAATGGAGGCAATCGGCCAACTCGCCGGCGGCGTCGCCCATGATTTCAACAACATACTCACCGTAATCCTCGGCTTCGGCCAACTGCTGCAGCACTCCCTGCCCCCAAACGACCCGATGCTCGACCACATGGAGCAGATCCTCGATGCTGCTGACCGGGCCACGCATCTCACCAAGAGCCTGCTGGCCTTCAGCCGCAAGCAGGTCATGGTGATGCAGCAGGTAGAGCTGAACGAACTCACCCGCAGGCATGCCAAATTCCTGGTCAGGATCATCGGCGAAGACGTGACCTTGAAAACCTCCTTCAGCGACGAGAAGCTGCTGGTAATGGCCGACAGCGGGCAGCTGGAGCAGGTACTGATGAACCTGGCCACCAACGCCAGGGATGCCATGCCTACCGGCGGTGAGCTCACCATACGGACCGAACTGACCACGGTGGACAAGGAGTTTCACCGCCAGTACGGGTACGGCATGCCGGGACGCTATGCCCTCATCACCGTTACCGATACCGGGACCGGGATGGATGTCGAAACCCAGCAGAAGATTTTCGAGCCCTTCTTCACCACCAAGTTACCCGGGCGCGGCACCGGCCTGGGCATGTCGATCGTGTACGGCATCATCAAGCAGCACGGAGGTTACATCACGGTCTTCAGCCAGGTTGGCTTCGGCACCACGTTCAGCATCTACTTGCCTCTGATCACAGAAAAGGTCCAGACGAGCGAGAAACCCGCCACCTTCATTCCAGAAGGAGGTAGCGAGAGCATCCTGGTGGTGGAAGACGACGCCGCCGTGGGACGGTTGGTCGAATCGGTTCTGAAGAGGTATGGCTACCAGGTGATCCTTGCGAGCAGTGGCGACGAAGCGCTGCAACTCTTCGAGTCCAGGAGCCAGGAGATCAGCCTGGCACTGCTTGACGTGATCATGCCCAAGATGAACGGCAAGCAGCTCTGCGAGGCATTGCGCCGCCAGTCACCACAGTTGAAAGTCCTTTTCCTGAGCGGATATACGGCTGACGTAATACAGGACAAGGGAATTTTCATGGAGGAGGGCGTCGACATCATCAAGAAACCAGCGCGGCCGATCGAACTGGCCAACAAGGTGCGTGAGATGCTCGATTCCTGACACCTGCGCCCCCTGCCCCAGCTGGTCAGAACAGGGGAGGGGAGTCCCATTTGCAGAAAAAGCGTTTAATTTAAACTACTTAAAGGTGAAATATTATGCTAATTGAAGATATCACTATGGATGAGTTCGCCCGGGGACTGGAGGTCTGTAAAACCGTTTATATTCCGTTTGGTTCCGTCGAGGAGCATGGCAGCCATCTGCCGCTGTCGACCGATACCATCGAAGCCTACGAGGTCGGCAAACGCGCCGCCGAACGGATACCGCTATTCGTGGCGCCACCGGTAAATTACGGCTGCTGCCGCTCGACGGCACGCCATCCTGGCACCGTGTCCATCAGTACGTCAACGCTGAAGGCGTTACTCAAGGACATCGTGCGCTCGCTGCACGCCCAGGGGTTAATCAACTTCGTCGTGCTTACCGGGCACGCTGGTGGATCACACCGCATGGCGCTCCAGGATGCCGGCGAGGAACTGATCCAGGAACTCCACGAGATCAACATGGCCGTGGTCACCGAGTACGAGTTGGCCAAAGAAAGCGGCGCCCATCTCATCGAGACCCGCGGCGACGCCCACGCCGGTGAGATCGAGACGTCACGCATCATGCATTCGCACCCGCAGTTGGTCAAAGGGTTGGCTGCCGCCGAGTACCCGAATTTTCCCGTCGGGATCCTGGTACGCGACAAGCGCAGCTTTTGGCCTGGTGGCGTCTGGGGGGACCCCGGCAAGGCGAGCGCGGAAAAAGGTAAGATCTTGGAATCACTGGTGGCAGACAAGGTGGTCGAGTTGGTCAAGGCCCTCGAGAGCCGTCACTGGTAATTGCCTAAAAAAGCGGCTTCCAAATTTGCCGTTTAAAGGGACTTTTCCATCGGGTGCAGGGGTAGACCTGCACCCGATTTTTGCTATCGGTGCTCCAGGAGCCATTTTAGGCGCTTGGCAGATGAAATCGGTGGCAGCAGAAGAATTGCCGCACGCTTTGGCCGCCGGCGTAGAAGGCATGTCAGGTAAGCTGGTACTATCGACGAGCGTGCCGGCCACAAAGCGGAGCAAGCCCGACGTGGGGTTGCTAGTGCGACGTGGATGAACCGGCGATGGGGAGCTCGAACGACGCAGGGTGACTACGCGACAGCTATAAACTAAATGGAGGTGCCGGTGGTTCTTTTGGAGGCGGGTCCCGATTCCTGTTTTGCAGCTACCTCCGACGTTAAAACGCCACTCGGGGCAGAGGGAAGCATTTCCAGGTGTCAAATCGTCCGCACACACGCCTTCAACTTGACATAATATATCTTATGGGACATTTACAAGTGTCACACCCCGCATTGCAACGAGCACCCCGCCGCAAGGCCAGCCCACCAGTCCCGTTCATAATCTCCCCTATCTTTACTTCCTTGCTTTCTTTCGCCACCTGCATTCCTCCTACAGTTACAGACATAACCCGCCGAAGAGACAACGTGTGATGTCATTTCTAGACCAGCGCGACTTTCAGGAGATTTCGTTACCAGCAACTGTTACTGCGTCCCTGTTTCAGGCATAGTATTTCGCCGACCAGTATTCTCCTTCAGTTACAGCTGTACCAGCATCACACAACGCCAATGCTTTGGAGGAATGTGTATGACGTGCTTCAGATTCAGGTTTTTAACTTTTACTTTGGCCATCCTCTTTCTTACTACCCTGCCCTGCTTTGCAGCCGCTATGGACAAAAGCTATACGCTGGCTATTGTCCCAAATCTTCCGGCCGTGACCCTTCATAAAAACTGGACGCCTGTCGCGGAATACCTGAGTCGCGAACTAGGCGTCAAGGTCGAACTGAAACTCTATGACAAGATAACAACCTTCCTGGAGCAGACCCAGGCCGGCGATGCGGACTTCATGTATGCCGCCCCCAACATGTTCTTCCTGGCCTACCAGAAACAGAAATATATCCCATTAGTACGTGGTTCCAATATGTTACGAGGACAAGTCTTCGTGCGTAAGGACTCCCCCTATACCAAGGTTAAAGACCTGGAAGGCAAGACCATCGCCATCGTAGGCCCTAAAAACGTCTGCAGCGTCATCACGCGCCACGCCCTTATCACCGGCCAAAATATCGACTTCAACGTATCTTTCAGCGGCTCCACAATAAATGTCGCCAAAAGCGTCCTGCTCGGGAAGGCAGATGCCGGCGCCACCCTCGACAGCAGCATGATGGAAGATGCGCGCGAAATGCAGAACGAATTCCGGGTCCTCATGCAAACCCCACAGATCCCCCCCCACCCTTTGTCAGCACATCCCAGAGTTCCCAAAAAAGTTCGCGATGCAGTCACGGTCGCACTGCTTAACCTGGACAAGACCGACCAGGGACGCAAGATGCTGGAGGCGGTGAAACTGACCAAACCGGTCAGGGCTGACTACAAGCGCGACTACTCCTTCTTTGCCAATGTTGATTTTGACCGGCTTGAGAAACAGCAGCCCAAACAAGCTAAGTAACCGGACATCTTTGATGATAAAGCGCCTGGAAACAAAGATTATCGTCTCGCTTGCCCTGATCCTTGCGGTCATGATTGCGGTCTACGGCTGGTGGACCGGCAGCAGGCAGCAGTCGGTCTACATCCAGGCCCTGACCGACAACATCCGGGTTCTTTCCCACAGCCACGCCGATGACGCGGCCACTTTCATCGTAACCGAGGAGTACGCGGGACTGGAATCCCACATGATGAACGCGGCCAGCATGCCGGATGTCCTTTCCGTCCAAGTGACCGAGCCCGATGGCCATATCCTTTGCAACATCAAACGCCCGTCGCGTGGCGCACCTCCTAAACTCAGCTACGACACCAAGGTGATAGCAGTACCTAGTAAAACCGAGCCAGTTCTCAGGCGCGAAGGAGACCAACTGGTGAGTTGGGCCCCCATTTTCGCAGGCACCCACCTCGGTTGGGTCAGAATGGCACTGACACTGAAGACCGCAACCCAACTGCAGGAGGCGACTTGGAACAGCAGCCTCCAGATCGGGGCGCTGTGGATCATGGTCGGCACGCTACTGATGATCATGGTGGTAAAGCGCCCGTTGAAGGCGGTAAGGGAGCTAAGCCAGTTTGCCCAGGAACTGCAGGACCGAAAGGGAGCGCAGGTTTCGGTGCGGCGCGGAGTCTACGAGATAGATTTGCTGGCCGATGCGCTGAACCATTCCTCGACCGAGCTGCGCGAGGCGGAGCAACGCCTGCTTGCGGAGCAGGAGCGACTCACCGTCACCCTGCAATCGATCGGCGATGGCGTTATCGCGACGGATACCGGCAACAGGATCATGCTGCTGAACCAGATTGCGGAACAACTGACCGGCTGGCGCGAAGAAGACGCCAAAGGAATGGAACTGGGCCAGGTGTTAAAGCTTGGCAGCGATGCGGAATACGTGGAAGTGATGGCCCAACTAAACTCCGTCCTCACTGCCAGGCGGACACTCGAACTGTCGGGGCAGCACCACCTCCTTTCCAGGAACGGCGCACTGCGCACCGTTACAGCCAACGGGGCCCCCATCATCGACAGTTCGGGGCAGCTGGCGGGCATGGTGCTGGTGATACGAGACATTACCGAGAAGGCCGAGATAGAGGCGGAAAAGCGGGGGCTGGCGCAGCAGTTGGCGCAATCCCAGAAAATGGAGGCCGTGGGCCAGTTGGCGGGCGGCGTTGCGCATGACTTCAACAACATGCTCGGAGTCATTATCGGTCATGCCGAGCTGGCGCTCCTGCGCACCGATACCTCGGCTGAGATGCATGACCGCCTCAATGAGATACTGGACGCCGCCAACCGCTCGGCCGACATCACCAGGCAACTGCTCGCCTTTTCTCGCCAACAGCACGCCGAGCCCAAGGTTCTCGACCTGAACGAGACCATCGCCCGGATGCTCAAGATGCTGCATCGCCTGATCGGGGAAGACATCGACCTATCCTGGTCGCCCGGCTTCAACGTCAGCAAGATCCGCATCGACCCATCACAACTGGACCAGGTCATGGCGAACCTATGCGTCAACGCGCGCGACGCAATCGCCGGGGTCGGCAAGATAGAAATCGATACCCAAAACGTCACGCTCGATATGCACGACCAGGCGCGAATGGCCGACCTCACCCCGGGAGACTACGTGATGCTGGTGGTATCTGACAGCGGCCGCGGCATGACCCGGGAGGTAATGGACCGTATCTTCGAGCCCTTTTACACGACAAAAGAATTCGGGCGCGGCACCGGGCTCGGCCTCGCCACGGTGTTCGGCATCGTCAAGCAGAACAGCGGTAATATCGAGGTCGCCAGCGAGCCCGGCCACGGTGCGACCTTCCGGATCTACCTGCCGGCCGTACACGAGGACGCCAAGGAATCGACACGGGAGAGGGAAAGGCCTGCCGGAGGAACGGAGAGCATACTGTTGGTCGAGGACGAGCCGGCCATTATGGAGATAGGAACGACCATCCTGTCCCAGTTGGGCTACACCGTCTATGCGGCAGGCTCACCGGAAAAGGCGATCGCTATCGCGGCCGACCGCAGCAAGGATATCGATCTGCTCCTAACCGACATCATCATGCCCGGCATGAACGGCCGTGACCTCTCCGAGCGGCTGTCGCAAACCCGGCCCGAGCTGAAGTGCCTGTTCATGTCGGGTTACACCGCCGATGTCATCGCGGAGAGGGGGAAGGTGGACGAGGACATGTGTTTCCTGCAAAAACCATTCACCATGCAGACGCTTGCGGCCAAGGTGCGAGAGGTCTTAGACGAAACGTGAAATGCAAGAGCGGCATCCCCCACTTCTCCGGAGGATGCCGCTTTTGAATCTCCTATTGGCCCATCATCCCCCCGCTCCCCATCATGCCGCCGAAGTAGGAAGACATGTTGTGGAACGGTTGCCCGATCATGATGGTGTTGAGGTCCGAGGACATCTGGTTCATCAACTGCGTCATCTGCGCGTCCGTGTTGGCGGCCCGCACCGAAGACATGTTGCTGAACATGGCCCCCATCATGCCGCGGTAACGGTTGACGTCCACCACGGTGTCACTGCCCGGCTGGTACACCAGCCCCATCTGCCCCCCCATGAGGGTCGCCATATTCTGGGCGGTTTGGTGCAGCGCCGTATTCTGCCCTGCCATGTAGTCGCCCATCATGTCAGCATCCTGAGCAAGGTGCAGCTTGAGCCGCAACTGGTCCATGGCCTGGGTCATGGTGTAGTTGCCGGTCTCCATCATCTCGCGGACCTGGGTCGTGATAGGGCTGATGAAGTTGCTGCTCACGGTCCCGGAAACGCTGTCCTTGGGCAGGCTCATCAGGTAACTGTGTGCCACGGCAAGGCCGGTATCGTGGTCGATGGTGACGTCCTTGACGGCCAGGGCGACGATCGGGTATTTGCCTACATCGGCAGGATCCACGGTAAGCGTATAGGCGCCATTGGCGTCGCTCTGGGTGTTGGGCTCGCCTGCATCGAGACGATAGTTGTTGTTCTTGTCGAGGAAGACGGTTGCCTTCTCCAGGTATCCGTCCGCCACCTTACCGGCAACCGTGGCCGAGGTGGACGAGGAGCCGCCACCACCGCACCCCGCCAGCAGACCAAGCCCCACAACTGCTGCCACTGCCGCGATAATTTCCTTTTTCATGGTAATGCCCCCTATTTAGATTGTCGTAATCGTGTATGTTCAGAAATCGTAACTGACCGCTATGCCACTACCGTAGTCGGCACTGCTGCGGGTCCATCCTTTACTTACGTACCCTTCGATGCTGGTCCGGCTGGTAACCAGGTACTTCAACTTGAGGCGTGTTTCTACAAGCTCGCTGGCCCCCTCGATGGGCGCCGTCGAAGTTTTCACCACCAGCATGGGGAGCAGAGCATCCGTAACCGCGTAACCAGCGCCCGCATTGAAGCTGAAGTAATCCTTCAGGGGCAGCACTGACGAATGCCCCTGAAAGGTATAGCCCGCCTCGGCGAAGGTGTACCACCGGTCGATCTGCTTGAACAGTTCGACGGCACCTCCTTCGTCGAAGGCCCCGGTGCCCAGCGCCTGGTTCTTGTCCCCTGTCGGGAACTTAACGAAAAGGTAGGGACGGACTCTCGGCATCAGTTCGCCTTCCGGCACCAGGACGTAACCGGCCTTTGCGGTAATGTCACCCAGGCCGCTCGCGGATTTGCCGTAGTTGTCCGGGGTGGCGGAGGACATCGAGCCGCTGCCGCCATGGCCACCATTCATCGCAGCCACCTCTTTTTGCATCCCGGCCATTTGTCCGCCCGAGCCGAGGATGACGCCGGTGTTCACCGCCGAGTTGCTCTGGTAGACATAGGGTATTTCCAGTGAAAACCCAAGCCGCTCGGTGGCTGCCAGCGCCAAGGTGAACGGAAGGTAGATGGACTGGGTCTTTGTGCTCGTGCCGTAATCCCCAGAGGCGAACTCGAACCCCATGGAGGCTGAGAGCGTCGGCCCCTCGGCCCGGACCTGCCCGGGCAGCAGCAAACATCCCGCCAGAGCAAAAAAGCCCAATACCTTGCGATCAATCCCTTTTTTGAACATCGTCACCTCGTAGTACGCCCGGCTCAAGGCACTAACGCCTCATGCCGCCGCCCATCATGCCGCCGCCACGCATGAAACCGCCGCCCATGCCGGAACCGAACCGGTTGTCCTGCGAGCGCATGCCGGCCCCGGTTCCCTTGCTCGACCATGCCGGATCGCCGCTCTCGCTGCGCAGTTCTACAGCGGCTCCCGTGGTCTTGTTCACCAACTTCTGTGTCAGCAGGTAATTCTTTCCATCAAGCCCCTGCGCCTTGGCGCCTTTGGCACTGACCTCATCGCTTACCCGTACCGCTATCCCGCTTTTGCGCCAATACGATCCTGGTCCGACGCTCAGGTTCACCGGACCCGATGCGGTCTGCACCTCAAGGATGTACTGCTCGTTTTCCACCTGGTGCGGCGCGGCGGTGACTCGACCGGACACGTTTCCCACGGTGTTGAGGTCGTAGCCACGGTTGAAGTCAAGGCCGCTTTTTCCCTTGTCATCCGAGCCGAAACCGAGAAAGCCCGCGGAAGCATCCCCGATCCACAGCCCGTTCAAGAGCAAAACAATAATCATCACAACAAGTCGCCCACCCGCCATAACAATTCACCGTCCTTCCGGTTGTCACCACATCGGATGCAACATGCAGCACCCGGTCAGCAGCGCGAATCCCGCCACTATCAAAACCATCGCCAATACTTTCATCGCTCCCCCACTTCTCGGGTCACAGTTCACCGAACAACGCTCCGTTTCCAAAACCTCAACCTCCTTTTCGTAGTGCCGACGGTAGAGGTTTATCACGGTTCGTGCCAATCGTGGTGTACTGCATAATGCACCGAAATAGCGTTGAATGGGGAAATCGATGTGAGGCTAGGACAGCGTCTGTTGTGCAATTCTTTGCACCGCCACAGGCGTCCTTGCACCACTTATCCCTCGTCGAGAAAGCCGTACTCCTTGAGCTTGTACTGCAATGACCGGCGGGAAATACCGAGTTCCTCCGCGGCGAGGCGGCGGTTGCCCCCATGTTTCGCGATGGCCCGTGCAATCAGGTCGCGTTCCGCCCCCTTCAGGCAATCCCTGCTGCCCATTTGTCCGGCTTGAGCGACAGAGACGATCTCGTCCGGGAGCGTTCCCGCTCGGACCAGGTCCCTGGACAGGATCACCGCCCGTTCCATCACGTTTTGCAGTTCCCGGACATTACCGGGCCAAGGGTACCGGCGTAGCGCGGCGACCGCGTCATGCTCAATTCCCTTAAGCGTCTTGCCGAGTTGAGAACTAAAGCGTCGCACGAAGTATTCGGCCAAAAGATCTATAGCATCGATTCTTTCGCGAAGCGCGGGAAGTCGAAGCGGGAAGACGTTGAGCCGGTAATACAGGTCTTCACGGAAACGCCGCTGATCAACTTCCTCGCGCAGGTTCCTGTTGGTGGCCGCAATGATGCGGACGTCCGCCTTCATCTCCCGGGTCCCCCCCACCCTCTCAAAGGCGCGCTCCTGAATCACGCGCAGCAGCTTCGCCTGGAGCGGAAGGGGCATTTCACCGATCTCGTCGAGGAAGATGGTGCCCCCCTTGGCGAGCTCGAATTTCCCCTGGCGCGCCTGGATGGCGCCGGTGAAGGCACCCTTCTCGTGACCGAACAGTTCGCTCTCCAGGAGGTTTTCCGGAATGGCGGCACAGTTTATGGCGACAAACGCGCCCTTGCTTCTCTGGCTCATCAGGTGAATGGTCCGGGCGACCAACTCCTTGCCGGTGCCGCTCTCGCCGAAGATGAGGACGTTTGCCATGGTGGCAGCCACGTCCCCGACCAATTGCCGCACGGCGCGCATCGCATCACCGGCAAAAAGAAGCTCCTCAGGCGGCAACCCGGCAGCCTCGGACTCCTTCAAAGACAGGTACTCGCGGGTCCGCCCCTGTGCCTCGATGGTCCGCTGCACCAGCGTGATCAAGGCCTGCGGATCCTTCAGGGGCTTGGTCAGGAAATCCACCGCCCCGTCTTTGATGGCGCCAACGGCCTCGTCGACGGTGCCAAAGGCGGTGAGGAAGATGAACGGAGGTGCGCCCGGGTCCGGTCTCGTCTCCCGAAACAGCTCCAGACCGCTCTTTCCTGGCAGCTTCAGGTCGGAAACCACGACGTCAAAGGCGGTCTGACGCAACAGGCGCAGTGCCTTGACGCCGTCGGCCGCGGTCTGCACCTGGTATCCCTCGTCCTGCAAAATGGTTTGTATTAAGGCACGAAAGGTATCGTCATCCTCGACAACCAGCACAGTTCCGTTCATTTCAGCTCCTCAATCCCGTCAGCGTGCACGGGGCAGGACCATCGTCACCACGGTCCCCTCCCCTGCCCTGCTTTTCAGCGTAATCCTGCCACCGTTTGCCTCGACTATTTTCTTGCACAGGGCGAGCCCCAGCCCGGTTCCCCTGGTTTTGGTGGTGAAAAAAGGCTCGAAAACGAGCGGGAGATGCTCATCGGCTATGCCGTGCCCGTTATCCTCAATCCTGATGACGACGTTTCTGCCAGATCGTGACGCAACCACGCGGAGTTCACCTCCCTGGGCCATGGCCTGAAGGGCATTATGGACAAGGTTCAACAACGCCTGTTCGATCCTGTCCCTGTTGCCACGCACCAGCAGATCTGCCGGGCAGCTCCAGGTGATGCCCACATGACCGTAGCCGGCATCGGGTCCATGAAGGGAAACGACGTGTTCGACAAGGGGGGCAAGGGGAAAATCTGCCACCGTGTCGGGTTCGTTGGCGGCATAGAGCAACAGATCGTTGACCAGACTTTCCAGGCGGACAGCCTCGGTGACGATGCTCTCGGCGAAAGCTCCGTTGCGTAACTCCTGCGGTTTCGCAGCGATAACCTGGGCGAATCCCTTGATTCCCGCCAGAGGGTTCCGAATCTCGTGGGCGAGCACGGCTCCCATTTCCCCCAGTTTCGCCAACGCCTCCCGGCGCGCCAGTTCCTCCTCGTGACGCTCCTGGCGCCGCGCATATCGCGCCAACCCCAGGCTCAACAGCCACCCGATGCCGACCAAGGCAACCACGATGGTCATATTGAGCCTGGCACGGCGTGTCACCGCGTCAGCGCGGAACGTGTGCAGGGTGAGCACCAGGAGAAGCGGCTCTCCGGCCACGGTCACCGGCGAGGCGAACTGGTAGGCACGCTCACCGGTGCCGAGGACGACACGAGTCTCGGACCTGTCGAATAACACCTGCTCCTTGGCGGCCCTATGATCAACGGCAGTTCCGACGAGGTCACGGTTGGAATGGAAGCGGTAGACACCCCGGCCGTCGACGAGGGCGAAGTAGGCTACATCAGCGGGATGGAAAGAATGCAGTGTCTCTAAGGAGGGATCGTTGGCAGCAAGTTTTTCTATGGCGGTGGTGAGCGACAGCGCGAGCCCACGCAGGTTTTCCCTGGCTATGGGCCCGGCCTCGCGATAGTCGTAGACGGCGAACCAGAGCAGACAACAAGTTACTGCGACGCCGAGCAGCAATATGGCTTTCTTGAACATACGCTTTCTACACCCCGCCTGTCACCACCCCTGGACTTCGATCAATGTTCCCTTATCTCGAGAGCGACGCCGACATCACCCGAGGCGCTACGCCCCAGCTTATCGGTAACCTTCCAATGAACCTTCACCTGCGTGCCGGCCTGGTACGGCAGCGGCTTTTTTGCCTTTAAGACCCCTGCCATGTCGAACACCGACTGATAGACGTCCCCGTCAATCTTCCCCCCATCGGCTGCGGACAGCGTGAGTTCCTTGATGTCCACCGGGCGATCGAAGAAGGCGTCGATCTCCTCGACGTTGGCGGCACCCTTTTCCTTCATGCCGACCACACCCAAAAGCCTCGGCGGTGCGAGGGGAAGCACGGCACTTTCATCGGCTTTCACGACCAGTTTCTCAAGCGGACTTTCCGCCCCCTCGACCTTAATGACGACCTTGGTCACTCCGGTAAACTGGCTCAACGTTAGGACCACGGCATTCACCACTGCCTGCTGTTGCTGTTCCTTGATCGAATTTACTTCCTTGCTGAAATTGACGGTGACCGTGCCGGCGGCTTGAGAGACATCAAGGACGCGGCTGCCGACCGGAAACGGCTGAACCAGTTCGCCCTGATATGCTTTCTGGTCACCCATACCCGCCATCAATTTGCCAAGAGCCACCTTCTTGAGACTCGCCTCGTCAAAGGTGAAGAACGGGAAAGGCAGCACTTTGCCCACTTCCTTGGCGGAAGGGAAATAGATAACGAAGCCGTAGCAGGTGCCCTTGTCCACCGGCGGCACCGGGCCGAAGTACTTTACGAAGGAGGCCGTGGCATTCACCCTCCCCTTCGCTTCGGCAGGCGGTTCCTGGCGGGACGTGCACCCTACAAATAAGGCAAGGAGAAGAAAGAGGGACACGGTGCGAAAGGTGCGGATGAGAGTATCTGTGGTCATGGTAAGTATCCTCTAAGATATTTTAGAGAAAAACGCCAGTCGATAATTCTTATAGTTCGACAACTTATACTTAAAAAACGAACTATGCGAGACGGCAATTGCTGAAGAGGACTGGAGAACGCAGGAGGGGAAGGGAAAACCAGGACGGCTCCGCTTACGGAGCCGCCCCTGTCTGAACTACTTAACGGTGTACCAGAACTTGGAGGTGCGCACCTGGCCGTCTTTCAGCTTGAACTTGCACATCACGCCGTACTTGCCCTTCTTGGAGAGGTCGAAGTCGGCGCCGAAGTGGCCCTGCATGCCCATCAGGTCCTTGGTCTGCTCGGATTTGTCCGGGCCCTGGACCTTCGCTTTCACTTCGCCTTCGGTAAGCGGCTTGCCGGTCTTGGCGTCCTTGAACTCGACTGCAATGTGGTGGGTCTCTTTCATCCCCTTGGGCAGTTCCATCTTCATGGCGGCCATGTGCTCTTTCATGCTCATAACCTTGAAGGTGGCCTTGACGCCGTTGACAACTTCCTGGTGAGCGACGCCACCCATATCATGGTCCATCTTCATATCGCCGTGCCCCATGTCCATGGAACCGTGGTCCATAGCATAGGAAGCAAACGGTGCAGACAGAGCGAGTGCGGCGGCAGCCAGAACGACGAGTTTCTTCATGGTAGTTCTCCTTTTGCGTGAAAAATAATCTGTTATTGACTAAGCACGCGGTGTGCCAAGAGCTAAAGTGCCGTTTCAGCGTGGTTTCACGGCACCACGAGAGAGTGTCGTGAGGAATATTCTACTGCGGCAGTAGCATATTCGCCTAATGCTTCATCCCCGAGTACTTCAGTTTGCCTTTCTTCAGGTCGTGCTTTTTCATCAGCACGAAGATGACCGGCGTCATGATCAGCACGTGCACCGCGGACGAAATCATACCGCCAATCATGGGCGCCGCGATCGGCTTCATCACGTCTGCGCCGGTTCCCGTGGACCACATGATGGGTACCAGGCCGAGCAGGGCCACCGCCACCGTCATCAACTTGGGACGAAGCCTGAGCACTGCCCCTTCGAAGGTGGCGTCGTAGATATCCTGCTCGGTTACCGGCCCCTTCAAGAGTTTCCGGTCCAGCGCCTCGTGCAGGTAGATGACCATCACCACGCCGGTTTCAACCGCGATGCCGTAGAGGGCGATGAAGCCGACCCAGACCGCAACCGACATGTTGTAGCCGAGCAGTTTCACCAGGTACACCCCGCCCACCAGCGCAAACGGCACCGAGAGCATGACCATGCTCGCCTCGAGCGCCGAGTGGAAGGTGAAGTAGAGCAGGATGAAGATGATCAGGATCCCGGCAGGAACGAGCATCTGCAGACGCGCCTTGGCTCGCACCTGGTTCTCCCATTGTCCGGACCAAGCGACATAGTAGCCCGGAGGAAGCTTCATCTGTTTCTCAAGCACGGTCTTCGCCTCGTTGACGAAACCGCCCATGTCACGGCCGCGCACGTTGAGGAAGACGATGGAGCGCAACAGGCCGCCTTCGCTGTTGATCTCCGGCGCGCCGGTGGACACCTTCAGCTTGGTCACCAGCGACAGCGGCACCTGCGCCCCATCCATGCCGGAGACGAGGATACGCTGGATGGACGGGATGTCGCTGCGCATCTCGCGCATGTAGCGTAGGCGGATCGGGAAGCGGTTGCGCCCCTCGACAGAAGTGGAAAGCATCTCGCCGCCCAGGGCCGTGGAAATGACATCCTCGATGTCCCCAACGGAAACGCCGTAGCGCGCCGCGGCCTCGCGGTCGATGTCGATGTCGATGTAGTTGCCGCCGGTGACGCGTTCAGCAACCACGTCCGCCGCCCCTGGCACCGTCTTCAGGATCCCCTCGGCCTGTACCGCAAGGTCCTTCAGGACGTTCAGGTCGGAGCCGAAGATCTTGACACCTAGGTCGGTGCGCACGCCGGTGGAGAGCATGTTGATGCGGTTGATAATCGGCTGGGTCCAGCCGTTACGGACGCCGATCTGCTGCAGCTTGCCGTCCAGTTCGGAAACGATGTCGGCCTTGGTGACGCCGGGGCGCCACTGCTCCTTGGGCTTCAGGATGATGATGCTCTCGAACATGGAGACCGGCGCCGGGTCGGTGGAGGTCTCGGCACGGCCGACCTTGCCCAGCACGTGCTGAACCTCCGGTACGCTCTTGATCACGGTGTCCTGCACCTGGATCAGGCGCTTGGCCTCGTTGATGGAGATATTGGGGAGCGTGACGGGCATATAGAGCAGCGATCCCTCGTCCAATGGCGGCATGAACTCGCTGCCGATGCTCATGAACATCGGGATGGCGATGGCAAGTGCCAGGACGTTGAGCGCAATGGTCGTCTTCTTCCACTTGAGCACCCACCGGATGATGGGCGAGTAGAGCTTGATGAAGAAGCTCGACACCGGGTTCGAGCTCTCCGGCGGCATCTTGCCGCGCATCAGGAAGTACATCAGCACCGGGACCAGCGTGATGGCGATGAAGGCCGATCCCATCATCGAGAAGGTCTTGGTGAAGGCGAGCGGGTGGAACATCTTCCCTTCCTGCCCTTCGAGCAGGAACACCGGCACGAAGGAGAGGATGATGATGGCCAGCGAGAAGAAGATGGCGCGCCCGACTTGCTTGGCTGAAGTGATGATCACGTCCAGGCGCTTCTCTTTTCGCTCCTCGGGTGGCATCTCGGACAGGTGGCGGTAGCAGTTCTCCACCATGATGACGCCGGCGTCGACCAGCACGCCAATGGCGATGGCGATGCCGCCCAACGACATGATGTTCGAAGTGACCCCCATCAGCTTCATGGTGATGAAGGAGATGAGCACCGCGATGGGGAGCGTCAGCACGATGACCAGGGCACTCTGGAAGTGAAGCAGGAACACCAGGATGACCAGCGACACCACGATCGATTCCTCGATCAGCGAGTGTTTGAGCGTGTGGATGGCGCGCTCGATCAGGTCGCTGCGATCATAAGAGACCATGATCTTGACACCTGGCGGAAGCCCCTTCTCCAGGGAGACGATCTTCTCCTTGACCCGGTCGATGACGTCCTTCGCGTTCTCACCGTAGCGCATGACCACGATGCCGCCCACGGCCTCGCCCTGCCCGTTCATATCAAGCATGCCGCGCCGGATGGCGCCGCCCAATTGCACCGTGCCGAGGTTTTTGACGTAGATGGGTGTGCCGCGCATGTCGGCGCCGACCACGATGTTCTCCAGGTCGGCAGTGGACTTCACGTAGCCGCGGCCGCGGATCAGGTACTCGGCATCGGCCTGCTCCAGGAGCCTGCCGCCTACGTCATTGTTGGACTTCTTGATGGCGTCGGCAACCTGGTTTACCTTGATGTTGTAGGCAAAGAGGCGGTTGGGGTCGAGATCGACCTGGTACTCGCGCACGAATCCGCCGATGGAGGCGACCTCAGCCACGCCGGGGACAGTGTTCAGCTGGTAGCGCACGAACCAGTCCTGCAGGGTCCTCAACTGCTCAAGGTCGTACCCTTTCCCTTCCAGCGTGTACCAGAATACGTGGCCGACACCGGTGCCGTCGGGACCGAGGGTCGGGACCACGCCCTGCGGCAACAGGCTGGCGGCGTAGTTCAGCCGCTCAAGGACGCGGGTCCTGGCCCAGTAGATGTCCGCCTTGTCCTCGAAGATCACGTAGATCATGGAGAAGCCGAAGGCGGAGGAGGCGCGCACTGCGCGCACCTGCGGCAGGCCCTGCAGGTTGACCGCCAGCGGGTAGGTGACCTGGTCCTCGACCACCTGCGGCGACCGGCCCGGGTAATCGGTGAAGACGATGACCTGGTTGTCGGAGAGATCCGGTATCGCGTCGACCGGCGTCTTGTAGACCGCCCAGACGCCCCATGCGATCAGCAGGGCGAACATCATCAGCACTATCACCCGGTTGCGGGCGGAATATTCGATGATCTTTTCAATCATGTAAAACCTCAGTGCTCATAGTAATTCCAACAACTACATCTTCATGTCGCCCATATCCATGCCGCCGCCCTTCTTGGGCGCGGCGGGTGCGGCCGGGGCACCGTGGCCCTGGTGCTCCCCTGCGGATCCCGGTGCCGCCGGTGCGGCCGGAGTTGCGGCTCCGCCGGCATGACCTTCGTGGCCGCCGCCACCGCTGCCGCCGGAGAGCTGCGCTTCGGAATCAATCAGGTAGCCGCCGGAAGCCGCCACCTTGTCACCCTGTTTCAAGCCGGACAGGATTTGCACCTTGTCCCCCACGCGGGCGCCGGCCTGCACGTCATGCGGCTCGAACATGCCCGGCTGGGATTCCACCCAGACCACCTGGCGCTTACCGGTGTCCATGAGCGCGGTGGTCGGTACGACAAGGGCTTTGCCAAGCGGCGCCTTTATGGAGGCGTTGACGAACATGTCCGGCTTCAGCTTGAGGCCCGGGTTTGCCATCTCCACCCTGACTTTGACGGTGCGGGTCTTGGGATCGAGGAAGGGATAGATGAAGGAGACGCGCCCGGAGAAAGTCTTGCCGGGATAGGACTGGGAGACGATCTCCACCCGTTGTCCCATCTTCACGAAACTGAACTCGTTCTCATACACCTCGACGTCTACCCAGACAGTGGAGAGGTCGGCGATGTTGAAGAGCGGGTCGCCCATGTTCACGTACTGCCCTTCCTGGACCACCTTTTCGATCACAACGCCAGATAAGGGCGTATAGATGGGGAGCTTGATGTTGGGATGCCCCGCCTTCTCCAGGCCGGCGATCTGCTCGTCCTTGACGCCGAGGAGTTTCAGCCTCTGGCGCGCCGAGGCCACCAGTCCCTCGCCTCCTTGAGAGATGGCTTCAATGCTCGATTTCTTGAACTGGTCGCGGCTTCTCAGCGCCAGCAGGTATTCCTGCTGCGCGGCAACTAGGTCCGGCGAGTAGATTTCAGCCACCGGCCTACCTTTGGAGACGAAAGCGCCCACGGTGCTCACGTTCAACTTGTCGATACGCCCGGCGACCCAGGCGGTCACCTTGGCCTGCTTGGACTGGTCGTACTGCACGATGCCGACGGCGTTGATCTCCTTGGAAAGCGGCTCGTAATCGGCCGGTACCGTGGCGACGTTGGCCATGACCGACTGAGTCGGCGACAGTGAAACGTGCCCGAGCATCTTCTGTTCCTGGGCGCTCGCCTGGGTCGCTTCGACCTTCTTGATCAGCTGCATCCCGCAGATGGGACAGGTTCCCGGCTTGTCCTTGATAATAAAAGGGTGCATGGCGCAGGTGTACAGGACCTGTCCCTGGGCCGCCTTCTCCTTGCCGGCCGGGGCCTGGTGCTTCTGCTGGTACAGGTAGTATCCGCCACCGGCAGCCGCCGCTACCAGGACCAGGATAATGGGGACTGCAACCTTCACGCTTTTGTTCATGAGTAAGTACCTCGCGGGGTAGTAATTAATATCGGGGGCCTAGGCTCAATCAGCACAGGCCAGATTACAAGCTCCTGCGTAGCCACGTCCCCTCCCCCGGAGGGGGAGGGACAGGGAGGGGGATGCTTCATCTCGAAACCAGCCCCCCTCCCAACCTCCCCCCTCCGGGGGGAGGAGCGTTACTGCAGGTCCTTGCCCACCAGCGCTTCGAGCTGGGCCAGCTTCATCTGGTAATCCGCCATCGAGTCGTAGTATTCGCGCTCGTAATTGAACAGGGTGACTCGGTTATCCAGCAGGGTGAGGAAGTCCACCTTGCTGACCCGGTAGCCGATTACCGCCGACTCCAGCGACTGCTCCGCCTGCGGGATGATGCCGGTGGTGTAGAGGTCGATCAGCTTCCTGCGCCGTTCCATCTGCGCCAGGAGGTCGTTCACCCCGGAGGAGATGGTGTTGCGCGCGCCGTTCAACTCCTCGCTGGCCATGTTGATCTCAGAGGAGGACTCGGCCCGCATCGCGGCACGACGCTCCTTCTGAATGGGAAGGTTGAAAGTGACGCCCAGCGAGTACATATCGGCGCCATCGCTCCCCATGGCCTTCTGGCGCTGCATGTATTCGAAGGAGACGTTGAAGTCCGGGTAGGATTCCTTCTGCGCCAGCAGGTGACCCGCCCGCCCCTTCTCGATCTGGGCCTTGACCGCTTTGAGTTGCGGCCGGTTCTCCTCGGCCATATCCACCAGCTGTTCCGGGGTGTAGGCAAAAGGTGCCAGCTTGAAATCGGGGACGGCACCGACCTTGGTACTCTGGGGGCGGTTCAGCAGCGAGTTGAGGCTCACCTCGAGGCTTCTGCGCTGCTGCTCCAGGGAGATCTTCATGTCCAGCATCTTGGAGCGTTCCAGAAGCGCCTTGTAGATATCCTGCTGCGCACCCTGCCCGACGGAGTACTTGGTCTGGGCCAGGGTGATGAAGTCGTCCAGGATCTTGATGTTCTTATCGATGATGCCCAGGGACTTATCGGTGAAGTAGACCTGGAAGTACGCCTCGCGAACCATCCTGGTCAGTTCGAATTTGCGCTCTTCCACGCTCCAGCGGTAGGTCTCAGCCTCAGCCGATGCGATGTCCTCCTTGAGCTTGCGCTTGCCGGCGAACGGGATCAACTGGCTGATGCCAACCACCTTCTGGGTCATCGAGTCCTTGTTGAAGCTCAGCGGATCGGTAACGATCATGTTCTGCAGTTTCAGCATCAGCATCGGGTCTTCTAGTGCACCCGCCTGCTTGATGCGGCTCTTGTACATCTCCCAGCGCGCCGATGTGGACTTCAGTTCCGGGTTGTTGGCCAGGGCAGTCTGCACGAGCTGATCGAGGTTTTCCGTGGCGGGCTTAGCGTCTTCGGCGAGGGCCGCAGGCGCGGTCATCAGGATGGACAACAACAGGTACAAGGGGAAAAGCCGGTATTTCATGGTGACTCCAGAAACTTGGCAGTAGCTTTCACAACTTAAATACACGTTTCGTGCCCGAGTTATAAATATACGTTTTATAAAGGTTCTCAAAACTCAACCTGACAGCAAGGCGAAGGATATTCGGCACTTACCGTGGAATATTATACACACTTCGGCACGTTTTGCTGTTTACTTGAATACTCGGCACAAAAAGAAAGATCTGAAGAACACTACGAAAAACCTTAGTGTTCTCCAGATCTTCTCCACTTATGACAGAGATGCGGGGATCTACGCGCTGATCAAACCATCCTTGAGATGAATGGTCCGATCCGAATAAGCACCGTTGTCCGGGTTATGAGTAACCATCACCACCGTCTGCCCCGCTTCATTCAGTTGCCTGAAAAGCGCCATGACTTCCTCGCTGGTCTTGGAGTCAAGGTTTCCCGTCGGCTCGTCCGCGAGCAGGATGTGCGGGTTGTTGACGATGGCACGCGCGATGGCGACGCGCTCCTGCTCGCCGCCGGAGAGCTGGTTGGGGAGCCGGTCAGTCTTTGCTCCCAGGCCTACACGCTCCAGCGCCTGGCGCGCCGCTTCTTTTTTGGCCGCAGTGCTCATCTTGACGATAGCCAGCGGCAGCATGACGTTCTCGAGTGCAGTCAAGTACTGGATCAGGTGGAAGGACTGGAAAACGAAGCCGAGGTTCTGCGCCCTGAAGTCTGCCAACTCCTCGCTTTTCAACTGGTACAGCTTTACCCCGGCCATCTCTACTTCACCGCTGGTGGGATGGTTCATCCCGCCCAGGACGGAAAGGAGCGTACTCTTGCCGGAACCGGACTGCCCCATGATGGTGATGAACTCTCCAGCCTCGATAGATATATCCACCCCGCGCAGCGCCTCGACCAGGTCGGAGCCGGTCTGGTACTGCTTCTTAACGTTTTTCATCTCTATGATCGCCATGTCTTCCTCTCTTAGAGTGCCCTCAGGGCTTCGGTCGGGTCCATCTTGCTGGCATGCAGCGCAGGGTAGAGACTGGCCAGGATGCCGAGCAGCAGCGCCAGCGCTATCGAGCCGAAGGCTACCGTCGTGTCCCAAACCAGGTGCGCGTTCTTAGTCTCAGCCATGAACGGGAGGGCAAGCTTGGCGCCGCCCATGCCCGCCGCGTAGCCGAGCACGCCGGCCAGCAGACTCACCAAGGCGGCTTCGAGCAGGATGATGCGCATGATATGGCTCTTCCGGAAGCCGATGGCGCGGAACACGCCGATTTCGGTGGTGCGTTCGTTGACGCTCCCCATCATGGTCACGAAGACGATGAGGGAACCGATGAAGACGACGACGCTCCCCATGGCATAGGAGAAACGCTTGAACTGGTCCAGGGCCTTGAGGCGTCCCGCCACGACCTGCTGGATCGCTGACACCTTGCTGTCCGGCAGCAGTTCCGCGATCTGGGTCACCATATCGGAGATGGGGCAACCGGAGCAGAGCGCGGCGACCTCGGCCATGGTTATCTTCCCTTCCTTGCCCAGGATCTTCTGCGCCTTGGGCAACGCGATGAAGACCAGCGAATCGTCCTGCGAACCGGTCTGGTTCAGGACGCCGGCCACCTTGAACTTCTCACCCTTTATCTCGATACTGTCCCCCGAGGTCGCGTTGAGCGTGTTGGAGGCGTCGCTTCCCAACAGCACCTCGTTGTCGCCTTTGGGCTCGCTGCCGAAGATCTGCCACCACTGCTTCATCTTCAACTCCGCCGCGAAGTCGACGCCGACCAGCAGGACGTCGTGGTTACCGACCTTAACGCCGCCCAGCACTTTCGGGGAGATGGAGGAGATGTTCTTGTTGTTCTTGATTTTGCGGACCTTGTCGAGATCCTCCTGCTTGATCTCACGCTGGTCGAAGGTGACGCCGCCCAGGTTGATGCCACCGTAGTTCATGGACAGGCCGTTACTTTGCGGGGTGATCAGGATGTTGGCGCCGAACTCGTCCATCTTCCGCTCGATGTCGTTGGACATGGACCGGGTCAGGGTGACCAGGGTCACGATGGTGGCGATGCCGACCATGAGGCCGATGGTCAAAAATGCCATCTTGGCCTTGCGGCGCTTCAGGTTGTTGATCGAGATGGTGTGCAGTTTCATCGTGTCTCCGTGCTGCGGGTTGAAAGATGCCGCGGGACCGAGGAGGAGGAGCCCCGCGGCATCTTCTTTCAACGACTAACGGCTACTTGTTTATCAAGTGTCGTGCCAACTGGCGACCAAGAGTTTAAGTGCCTGGAAAAGCGCAACCCGCGCGGGTCTGCGCTCTCGGGACGGCAACGGCCGCGGAAGAATATTCAACGTAGGCAGAAGAATATTCCACACACGGCCGCTCTGACTACTTCCTCAACTCGTCGCTGCTAACCAGCTTCATCCCGCAGATCGAGCAGTCAGCAGTGGGATCGTCGCTGGTGATCCAGGGATGCATCGGGCAGGCATACCGTGCTCCCTTGGCGGCAGCAGGCTTGTTGGTAGCTTTTTTGCCGAAAAAGAACCAGAGGTTGAACGAAATCAGGGCGACTCCGCCCAGAGTTACCAGTATCTGAGACGTATCCATGGCTATCCCCTCTCTACGGTAAACCCGCGCAAACGCAGGGCGTTGGTAACCACGCTCACTGACGAGAGCGCCATGGTGAGCGAGGCGATGATCGGGCTCAGGAGCCACCCGGTGAACGGGTACAGGATCCCCGCGGCGATCGGGATACCGAGGATGTTGTAGATGAAGGCGAAGAACAGGTTCTGCTTGATGTTGGCGATGGTGGCCCGGGAGAGCGCGATGCTGGAGATGACGCCGTTGAGGTCGCCGCGCACCAGCGTTATGTCGGCCGCCTCGATGGCGACGTCGGTGCCGCTCCCCATGGCGATCCCCACGTCGGCCTGGGCCAGCGCCGGTGCGTCGTTGATGCCGTCCCCGACCATGGCGACCACCTTGCCCTGCGCCTGCAGTTTCTTGACCTCTTCACCCTTGCCATCCGGCAGAACCTCAGCCACCACGCGGTCCACGCCTACCTGGCGGGCAATGGAGTCGGCGGTGCGGCGGTTGTCGCCGGTCAGCATGATCACCTCGAGCCCGAGTTCGTGCAGGCGCTTCACAGCGGCGGCGGACGTTTCCTTGATCGGGTCGGCGACGGCGATGACACCGGCGAACCGTCCGTCAATGGCTACCAGCACCGGGGTCTTTCCCTCATCCGCCAACCGGTGAGCCTTCGAAGGATTAACGGCTACAGCGTGGTTATTCAGCAGCAGCTCGGTGCCGATAAGGATCTTCTTGCCTGCCACCTCGGCCTCGATGCCATGCCCAGGGATGGCATTGAAACCGCTCACCGGCAGCCGTTCCAGTCCCTCCTCCTCAGCCGAGCGTACGATTGCCTCCCCAAGTGGGTGCTCGCTGCCCGCCTCAGCGGAGGCCGCCAACTTCAGCAAGGTCTGCCGATCGTCCAGGAAGCTTTCCACGTCGGTGACTGAAGGGACGCCGCGGGTGATGGTGCCGGTCTTGTCCAGAACGATGGTTGTCAGCTTGTGGGCGGTCTCAAGCGCCTCGCCCCCCTTGATTAGGATGCCGCTCTGGGCGCCGCGCCCGGTCCCTACCATGATGGCGGTCGGCGTGGCGAGCCCCAGGGCGCAAGGGCATGCGATGATCAGCACCGAGACGAAGGTGAGCACCGCCATATTGAGACGCGTCTCCGGCGGCGAAACGTCGAACCAGATCACGAAGGTTGCAATGGCGAGACTGATCACCACCGGTACAAAGTAGCTCGCGATGAGATCGGCGAGGCGCTGAATAGGGGCCTTGCTCCCCTGGGCCTGTTGCACCAGACGCACGATCTGTTGCAACACGGTGTCCTTGCCGATCCTGGTGGCACGCATCCGGAACGAGCCGGTCTTGTTCAAGGTAGCACCGATCACGGTGTCGCCTGTTTTTTTGTGCACCGGCAGCGGCTCACCGGTCAGCATACTCTCGTCCACCGAAGAACTCCCCTCGATGACGTCACCGTCCACCGGTACCTTTTCGCCGGGACGAACTACGATGACATCGCCAAGCACCACCTCGGCGATCGGGATATCCTCTTCCCTGTCATTGCGAACCACGCGGGCCAGCTTGGGCTGCAGGCCGATAAGGGCATGGATGGCGCCGCTGGTCTTACTGCGGGCGCGCGCCTCCAGGAGGCGCCCCATCAGGATCAGCGTGACGATGATGGCGGCCACCTCGTAGTAGACCCCAACCGGCGAGGCCATGGCATGTGCGTGCCCGGCGGTTGCGCCAGACGAGCCAGCTCCGGCCATCAGCCACTCCGGGGCGATGGTCGCGACCAGACTGAAGACATATGCGGAGAGGGTGCCCAGGGCTACCAGCGTGTTCATATCCGCCACCCGGTGTTTAGCCGCGGCCCAGGCGCCAGTGAAGAACTCCCGACCGGCCCAGAACAGCACGGGAGTGGTGAGGGCGAGCTCGCCCCATGCGCGTCCCGGGAAGTTGAAGGAATCCGCCAGCGCAGGGATTACGTGTCCCCCCATGGCCAGCACGGCCACCGGCAGGGTCAGGGCCAGCGCCAGGAAGAACTTGGTCCGGTTCTTCCTGTACTGCGCCTCGTGCACCTGGGTCTGCGCCTCCAGCATGCCGGCCTCGTCCGCCTCCCCTCCGCCGCCGGATTCCAGGACGTCGTAGCCCATGTCGCGCACCACCTGCTTGAGCGCATCAGGAGAAGTTCCCTGGGGATCGTACTTGATCGTGGCGCGGGTGGTGGCGAAGTTGACCGCTGCGGTGACAACGCCGGGCGTTGTATTCAGCGTCTTCTCGATCCGGCCAGCGCACCCGGCGCAGTTCATACCCAGAAGCGGCAGCTCGCACTGTTCCACCTGCTCCGGTGCATGCAGCTCGTGCGTCTCATGTGTCGCAGGCGGGGTCGGCGGCTCTACCGGTGCAGCCGACTCGCCCGGCACGGGCACGGCAGCTTGCGCGAGGTAGGTTTCGGGAGAAGCAAGAAACTTCTCCAGGCAATTCACCGAGCAGAATTTGTAACTGGTGCCTTTATGGGTAGCGGAAAGGGGAGCAGCTGCGCCGACTTCCATCCCGCACACCGGGTCGCGAAATAATACCTTCTCAGCCATGTACTTGTCCTCCCTAACTCACTACTTCAGGAACCGTGACAATGCCGTCTTCACCTCGTCCATCAACTGCTGCTGGCTCATCGGTTTGGCCTGGTCGTGCTGCTTGTCGCCCCCCTGCCCCAGTACGCAGTTTTCAAGGTGACGAGTCAGTAGCTCCACTCCCAAAGAATCGAGTGCGGAGCGCACAGCGGAAATCTGGTTCAGGATATCTACGCAGTAGCGCTTCTCCTCCAGCATCCGCTCGATACCGGCCACCTGCCCGGCGATCCTTTTGACGCGCGTGTTCAGCTTGTTTTTTGACGAGTCGCTCATAGCTCCCTCCAGCCTTCGGGATACCCCACGGGGGTATCTCCAGTTAGATCGACAATACCCCCAGGGGGTATTAAAGGTCAAGTGAGAACTGTAGGGGCGAATAATCATTCGCGCGACTTCCGGGTTGGAATGCGAGTGCGGAGGGACTAGGCGGGGACCGAGGCGACTCCTCCCCCTGGAGGGGGGAGGTTGGGAGGGGGGGAACCGTTGCCGGCGAGCCCCCTCCCCGCCCCTCCCCCTCCAGAGGAGGGAATCACAGTCAGACGAGGTCTAACTCTTGAGGAACTGTCTCAATACATACGGCAGAATGCCGCCGTGATGGTAGTAATCGAGTTCGTTGGAGGTGTCGATGCGCACCAGCACGGTGAAGGATCCGCTGGAGCCATCCACGCCGGCGTACTTCACCTCGAGTTTCTGTCCTGGCGTCAGGTCGTTCAGCCCGGTCATGTCGAAACTCTCAGTGCCGTTGAGGCCGACACTCTTATAGCTTTCACCAGGGAGGAACTGCAGCGGTAGAATCCCCATGCCGACCAGGTTGGAGCGGTGGATCCTCTCGAAACTTTCAGCGATCACCGCCCGGACACCAAGGAGCTTGGTCCCTTTGGCGGCCCAGTCGCGCGAGGAACCGGTGCCATACTCCTTGCCGGCAATGACGACCAGCGGCATCCCCTCGGCCCGGTACTGCTCCGAAGCATCGAAGATGGACATCTGCTTGCCGCTGCCATCACCCTTGGCGAAGAACATGGTGACACCGCCTTCCACGCCGGGAACCAGCACGTTCCGGATGCGGGTGTTGGCGAAGGTGCCGCGCACCATGACCTCGTGGTTGCCGCGGCGCGCGCCGTAGGAGTTGAAGTCCTTGGGCTCGATGCCGAGCGACATCAGGTAGCGACCGGCCGGGGTCGCCTTGCCGATGGAACCGGCGGGCGAGATGTGGTCCGTGGTGATGGAGTCGCCCAAGAGAGCGAGGCAACGCGCGCCGGTGATATCTTGAACCGGCTGCGGCTCGGGCGGCAGTTCGAGGAAGAAGGGAGGCTCCTTGATGTAGGTTGAATCCTCCTGCCAATGGTACAGTTCACCGCTGGGAACAATGAGACTGCGCCACTCGTCGTCGCCGTGGAAGACATCGGCGTAGTTAGTGGCGAAGGACTCGGCATGGACGCAGCTTTGCACCAGTTCCGCCACTTCCTTGTCGTCCGGCCAGATGTCCTTAAGGTACACCGGTTCGCCGTTGGGATCGGTGCCGAGGGGGTCCCGGGTCAAGTCGATGTTGATGTTGCCGGCGAGGGCGTAGGCGACCACCAGCGGGGGCGAAGCGAGGTAGTTGGCCCTGACGTGGGCGTTGATGCGCCCCTCGAAGTTGCGGTTGCCGGAAAGGACCGCCGCTACCGCGAGATCCCCTTCCACAACCGCACGCGAGATGTGGTCAGCCAAGGGGCCGCTGTTGCCGATGCAGGTGGTGCAGCCGTAGCCGACCAGGTGGAAGCGGAGCGCATCAAGGTAGGGCGTCAACCCGGCGGCGGCCAGGTAGTCGGTCACCACCTTGGACCCCGGGGCAAGGCTAGTCTTCACCCAGGGGCGCACCTGGAGCCCACGCCGCACCGCATTTCGCGCCAGAACGCCAGCCCCGATCATCACCGAGGGGTTGGAGGTGTTGGTGCAACTAGTGATGGCCGCGATGACGATGGAGCCGTGGCACAGGTTGTAGCTGGTGCCGTCGGGCTGGCGCACCGGCACGCACTGGCCCAGCGACCCAAGCGCCTTGTCCGGGTGCTCAGCCATCAGTTCCGGAGCGACGGTAACGGGCGAGCCTCCCTCCCCCAGCCACCGGTTCAGGGTCTCCTTGTCCACGTGCGCCGCGTCCTGCTGCCTGAGGGTGACGAGCTGCCTCCTGAATGACCCGCGCACTTCCTTGAGGCGCACGCGGTCCATGGGACGGCTCGGGCCGGCAAGTGACGGCTCCACGTCGGCCAAGTCCAGTTCCAGGGTATCGCTGAACACCGGTTCGGGCCGGTCGGAGGAGCGCCAGAGCTCCTGCTCCTTGAAGTACGCCTCCACCAGCGGCACCACCTTGCCCCTGCCGGAGAGGCCGAGGTAGGCCGTGGTCTGCTCATCGACGGGGAATACGCCGATGGTGGCGCCGTACTCTGGGGCCATGTTGCCGATGGTGGCCCGGTCGGCGATGTTGAGCGAGGCCGCGCCGGGGCCGTAGAACTCGACGAACTTTCCGACCACTCCTTTCTTCCTGAGCATCTGGGTGATGGTCAGCACGAGGTCGGTAGCGGTGGCGCCGGGGCTCAAGGCGCCGGTGAGCCGGAAACCAACCACCTGCGGGATGAGCATGGAACAGGGTTGCCCCAGCATGGCGGCCTCGGCCTCGATGCCGCCGACGCCCCAGCCGACCACGCCCAGGCCGTTGATCATGGTGGAGTGCGAGTCGGTGCCCACCAGTGTGTCCGGCAGCACCCACTCTACCCCGGCCTCGTCCTCCACCGTGTTCACCAGCGCCACTTGGGCCAGGTATTCCAGGTTCACCTGGTGGCAGATGCCCGTCGCAGGCGGCACAACACTGAAGTTGCGGAAGGCGGACTGCCCCCAGCGCAGGAACTGGTAGCGCTCATGGTTACGCTCGAACTCCAGCACCGAGTTGGCCTTCAGTGCGAGTTGGCTGCCGTATTGGTCCACCTGCACCGAGTGGTCGATGACCAGGTCGGCGCGCTGCATCGGGTTGATGTCAGAGGGGCGCCCGCCGAGCCGGTTGAGAGCCGAGCGCATGGCCGCCAGATCGGCCACGGCAGGTACACCGGTGAAGTCCTGCAACAGGATGCGCGCCGGCATGAACTGGATCTCCTGGTCCGGTTCCGCCTGCGCGTCCCAGCGCGCCACCGCCTCGATGTCTGCCTTTTTGACCACCACGCCGTCCTCGCGGCGCAGCAGATTTTCCAGCAGGATCTTCATCGAGTACGGCAGCCGGCTGATATCGATGCCCGAGTTGGCCGCGAAAGCCTTCAGCGAGTGATACCGGTAGCTCTTGCCATCCACGGTGAGCGTGGAGAGGGTGTTGTAGCTGTTTAGTACGCTCATGTCTTCTCCTCAGACTTTTTTTACCGCGACGTTGGCCGCGACCAGGACCGGGTCCCAGACCGGCGCGTAAGGCGGGGAATAACTCAGGTCCAACTCGGCGATCTCGAACACGGTCATGTTCTTGTAGATGGCAGTCGCCAGGATATCCAGCCGCTTGGCGACCACGTCCTCGCCCACCATCTGGCCACCGAGCAGAAGACCGCTTCCTTTCTCGCACAGGAGCACGATGCGGACGGTGCCGCCTCCGGGAAATTCTCCCCTGGTCGGCCCGTCCACCACAACCTTGACCACGTTCTTGCCCAGCGTTTGCAGCTGCCGTTCGTTGAGCCCCGTGGTGGCCACGGTGTAGTCGAAAAACTTGAAGACCGCGGTCTGGTCGACGCCCCAGAACTCGGTCATCTTGTCGGGGTTGCAGATGTTGTGGCCGATCACCCGCCCCTGCTTGTTGGCAGCTGGCCCCAGCGGGAAATACGAGTTCAACCCCAACTGCCGAACGTAGTGCTCGGCGCAGTCCCCGCCGGAGAAGACACCGTCCAGGTTGGTGCGCAGGTAGCGGTCCACCTTGACCGCGCCGGCAACACCCAGTTCACCACCGGCCGCGGCGAAGAGCGCCGTGTTGGGCCTTGCCCCGGCTGCCACAACGACCATGTCGGCCTCGAACGTCCCCGCGGAGGTCTTCACCTTCCGGCCCGACTTCTCCTCGATATCAACACCGGTAAAGATCTCGATCCCCTTATCCAGCGCCTTCGCCACGACCTTCTCGCGCACCTCCTCGCAGAAGGAGGGGAGAATCACCGGCGCCTTCTCGACGATCACCGGGGCGAGTTTCAGGTTGGTCATGACGTCGGCAACTTCCAGGTTGGTATAGCCGGCCCCAATCAGGAGCACCTTCGAAGGAGGGGTGCGGTAGAGGAATTCCTTGGCGCGTCGGGTATCTTCCAGGGTGCGAAAATAGAAGACGTCAGGATCGTCGAAGCCGGGATAATCGAGACGGATCGCTTTGTTTCCGGTGGCATACACCAGAAAATCATAACTTTCACTGTAGCTTTTACCGCTCTGTAGATCGGTAATCTCGACCTTCTTCCCGTCCGCATCGATGCGGGTCACTTCCTGGTGCAGCCGATAGTCGACGCCGCGCTCGCTGCGGATGGTCACCAGGGGCATGGCGTACAGCTTCTCCACCGGGCGGTCCCTGAAGAAGAGGTTGTACGGCATGCCGCACGCTGCGTACGAAACGTCGCCGCTTTTCTCCAGGACGATGACCTCAGCCTCGGGTGACTGTCGCTTGATCTGGCTCGCCGCCGAAAGTCCGGCTGCTATGCCACCGATTATCACGCACTTCATGATCGGTTCTCCCCGAGAGGCCTATTCCGGCTCGAACATGCTCTTGTCGACACCACAGATGGGGCAGACCCAATCCTCCGGGATGTCCTCGAAAGCGGTTCCCGGAGCTACACCACTATCAATGTCCCCGACCTCTGGATCGTAGATGTACCCACAAACAGTGCAGCGATACTTTTGCATGACGTCCTCCTCCCAAGTTGATGTAGCCGTCACCCGCGCCGATACGCTTGCGCAGCCGGTGCCTGTGCCGAAAAACATTCATAAAAAGTAGCTGGCGACCCATTAATGTCAAGCCGCCTCTTAATCATTAGAGACAGCGGTATATACAGGCGACGCCATCAGTGCTAAGAATAGCGCTCTGCGCGGCTGGAGCCGGCGCGTGAACCGCAACACGAAACCGGAGAGTTCATGAAAGGTGTACTGGGGAAATTCGATACCGGACTTTTGGCCTCGGAGCAGCGCCCGATGCTGCGCTTCCTGGTGGTGCTTACCGCAGCCTCTACCATCGGCCTGCAGGGCTATACCATTCTCTTCAACAACTTCGCCGCCGAGATGGTGCATCTGAACGGCAGCCAGGTGGGGGTAACCCAGTCGGTGCGCGAGATACCCGGGCTCTTGTCGCTTTTGGTGGTGTTCGTGCTGCTGCTGGTCCGGGAACACAAGCTGGCTGCGCTTTCCATCGTCCTACTCGGCCTGGGGACCGGCATCACCGCCCTAATCCCCTCCTACGGCTGGGTCATCTTCACCACCGTGGTCATGAGCTTCGGCTTCCACTACTACGAGAGCACCAACCAGTCACTCACGCTGCAATATTTCTCGACCGCTGTGTCGCCACTCATTTTCGGTCGTCTGCGTGCGCTCGCGGCGGTATCGAGCGTCGTCGCCGGCATCATCGTGTACTGCCTGAGCGGCATCGCGCAGTACCGCGAGATGTACCTGACCATCGGCGCACTGGTGCTGGCAGCAGGAATCTGGGGGCTGTTCCAGAACCCCACCCACGCCGGCATCGTGCCGCAGCGCAAGAAGATGATCCTGCGCCGCCGGTACTCGCTCTTTTACCTTATGACGCTCCTGTCCGGCGCACGACGCCAGATCTTCGTGGTGTTTTCCATTTTGCTCCTGGTCCAGGTGTTCCACTTCACGGTACGCGAGATGACCATCCTCTTCATCGTCAACAACGTGGTGGCCTACATCCTCAACTCGCTGATCGGCAAGGCGATCAACCACTTCGGCGAACGCACCATCTCGTCCATCGAGTACTCCGGCGTTATCGTCATCTTCCTGGTCTATGCCTTCACCACCTCCAAAAATCTGGTCATGCTGATGTACATACTCGACAACATCCTCTACAATTTCGAAGTTGCAATCAGGACCTACTTTCAGAAGGTGGCCGATCCTGCCGACATCGCCTCCTCCATGTCAGTGGGTTTCACCATCAACCACATAGCTGCCGTGTTCCTGCCCGCACTGGGCGGGTACTTCTGGATGATGGATTACCGCATTCCTTTCATTGCCGGCACCGTGCTTGGTGTCATCTCGCTCATCGCGGCACAGTGGATGCGGGTGCCCGACCAAGCAACGGAAGCGGCACTCATAGCAGAGCCACAGTAAACATCACAGCAGATAATGCGGTAAGTAGATACAGCAATAAGGAGATAAGTGTGTTTAAGAGAATCGATCACATCGAGATAATTCCCGCAGACTTCGAACGCTCCATCCGGTTTTATACCGATGTCCTCGGCTTCACCGTACGGCAGCAAATGACAGTGGCGGCAGCGCCGCTCGAGGAAATCGCCTATCTCGCCTTGGGGGACACGGTGCTGGAGCTGATGCGGGTGAAGGATCCGACCATAACGGCGGCAGAGCCTTGGAGCACCGGTTACCGGATGATGGCGCTGGAGGTGGAAGACATGGATGCCGTCCTAGCCTACCTCGCCGGCAAAGGCATCACCCCCAGTTGGGGACCGGTAGCGCTGGGACCTTCCAAACGTGCCGAGATACGGGATTGCGACGGATTTCCCATCGAACTGAGACAGTGGTAGCCACCAAAGGAGGAGCTATATGATGATTCCCATTCCTGACAAGATGAAAGAAGTGATGGCGCATGAGGGCGTGGTGGCCATAGTGACGCAGGGCATTGAAGGCCCGCACATGGTCAACACCTGGAACAGCTACCTGAGGATCAGCCCGGACGGGAAACTGCTGGTGCCGGTCGGCTACATGCACGTGACCGAGAACAACCTGGCCCAGAACCCGCGGGTCCTGATCACGCTGGGCACCCGTGAAGTCGAAGGAAGTCACGGCCCCGGCACCGGGTTCTTCGTCGAGGGTACCGGGACAATCCTCGACTCCGGCCCCAACTTCGATTCCACCAAGGCCACCTTCCCCTGGGCCAGGGCGGTCATGGAAATCAAGGTCTCGGCCGCCAAACAGACGCTGTAGCTGTAGTGGCCGGTCTCCCCTCGCCCTTCGGGAGAGGGGCCGGGGGTGAGGGTGCTGCAGTAGGCAACGTCTCATATTGGGCATCCCCCTCACCCGCCCTTCGGGCACCCTCTCCCGGAGGGGAGAGGGATCGACTAGACGGAATAAAGAAGAGCGCCGCAGGATTCCCTGCGGCGCTCTTTGTGTGTGCTGTCCACCACGCTGTCCGCCAGCCTTACCGCCTCATCCTGCTACGCTGCAAATTGATGGTCGTCTGCGGCTCCCGCGCCGCTGTCTTTCCCGCCTCCAGCAGCGCGAAGCGCAGGCAGATGGCACCGATGGTGGTAAGGGCACCACTTACCTTCCTCTTCAAGGGTGAGCGTACCGGCAGCAACTCCACCAGGATACCGGAAACCAGTGCGGCCTTGGCCGCCGTCCACAGCACTCCACCCTTCCCCTCCCTTGCGGCCGCGCCTACCTCGGGCACCGCCGCATCGCTCCTCTGCATGGCAACCATGCAGGCGGCTTCGCCCGCTTTGCCGACCATGCCGAAGCGCTGCACCACCTTTTCCTCACGCTTGTCCAGCGGCATCATTTGCAGCACGCCAGCCGTGCTGGCCGCCGCTGACGACATGAACAGCATCGGCAGGAGCAGCCGCCGCTCGCGCCAGAGCGGGTTGGCAGTGTTGCCCAAAAGCACCCCGGTGTAACCAGCCACCAGGAGTCCTCCCAGCGCCGTGCCGTAACGGGTAACCACACCGGAGCGATCACCCTGCAGCAGGGAGAGGGTCGCCATCATGCCGGTGCCTGCAAGCGACCAGGAACCGACACTCATGGGAGAGCTGGGGCGCAAAACGCGCAGCATGTTCAGGAACCGGCTCATCTTGCCCAGGTCGTAGGTGAGCAGTGCCGGACCGACCGTGGTGCCGGCAAAGGCCAGCAGACGGCACCAGGCCGCCAACCTGCGCAGGCGCTTCTTGCCGTGCAACGCCGCGGCCAGCATGGCGCTCCCTCCAGCCACCCCGCCGACGTAGAAGTACGCCGGCACCGACCAGATCCACACCGGCTCCTTGATCAGTGCCAGCCCGTAGTAGTTCTGGTCGGTGCGGTGCTGCGACGGAACTTGCCGCCACAACGGCACGATGCCTCCGGCATCCGGTTCAGGACGCTTTACCTGCTGTGCGGCCCCCTCGCCTATCTGCAGCGCGAGTTCCGGACTCATCTCCCTTCCTACGTGCAACCTTCTCTGTGCCAGGCTCATTTCCGGTCCCCTCCCCTGCCATGGGCGGCGGCCAGTGCCGCAGCCGCCATCCCCGCTGCTGCCAACGCCATGACGCCCCACGCCCCTGCCACTCCCTTGGTCGGGACGTAAGGATCGGGCGGCAAGTTATAAGCCTCGGGTCGATCCAGCAACAGGAAGAAGGCGTGCAGTCCCTCCGTGCCCGGCTGGTCACGCCCACCCATCCCGTACAGCCACGCCTCGGTCACCCCGCGCCGGTGCAGCTCCTGCAAACGGGCAAGGGCGATCTCCTTCAAGTCATCCAGCTTCCCGAAGGTTATCGAATCGGTCGGACATGTCTTGGCGCAAGCGGGCTCGATGCCCTCTTTCTGGCGGTCGTAACAGAGCGTGCACTTCCAGGCCCGACCGTCGTCCTCGCGGCGATTGATGACGCCGAAGGGGCAGCAAACCACGCAGTAGCCGCAGCCGTTGCAGACATCCGGTTGGACATAGACGGTGTCGAACTCCGTGCGCACGATGGCGCCGGTTGGGCATGCCTCCAGGCAGCCGGCACGTTCGCAGTGTTTGCAGACGTCGGACATGAGAAGCCAGGAGAATGGTCGCGACGTGCTCTGTCCAGAGAGCCGCTGTTGGCGCTCGATGAACGCGACATGGCGCCACGTGGTCGCTTCCAGGTGAATGGTGTTGTCGTAGGAACGGCCGCTGAAAAAGTCTCCGTCAGCCGGGAGTTGGTTCCACTGCTTGCAGGCGACCTCGCATGCCTTGCAGCCGATGCAGACGCTGGTGTCGGTAAAGAAACCGGTAGCTGGAGTGGTCATGATTCCTCCGTCAATTCCGTCTTACCTGCGTGGAGCCCGTGTGCGCCGGCTGGCTTCTCGTGAACCGGTGGCAGGTCCCGCTCTGGGCCCGACACCTCACGCTGTGCCAGCGGCCCCTGGGCCGCCGCACGCCGCTTCTTGGACTTCCTCCCTGCCACCACCTGGACCGAGAACGCCTTCGATTCCTCTATGCTGACATTGGGGTCCGCCACGAAGGCGGTGAGTTCGTTGGCAGCATCACCGGTGGAGCGTCCGATCCAGCTCCAGTGATAGGGAAGCCCTACCGTGTGCAGCGTCCGCCCCTGCTGCACGAACGGCTGCATCCGCTCGGTCACCAGCACCCGCGCCTCGATCTCGCCGCGGATGGTGCTTACCGTGGCCCAGCCACCGTTCTCCAGCCCACGCAGCTGTGCCAGTTCCGGCGACACCTCGATGAACATCTCGGGTTGCAGCTCGCACAGCCAGGGCACCCATCGACTCATCCCCCCGGCGGTGTGATGTTCGGTAAGGCGGTAGGTCGTGCCGATAAAAGGATAATCGGGATCGCCCCACGCCTTGTGGTAGGGGTTGTCGTTGCGGACCCACTCCATGCGCGCCGGGTTGCACTGCTGACCGTAGAGCGGGTTTTTCAGCACCGATTCCTCGGGTTCGTAATGGGTGGGGAGCGGACCGTCCAAAAGTCCGTTGGGGTCGTAAAGCCACGCCTTCCCCTCCGCCTGCATGATGAAAGGATCGATGCCGGAGAGGGTGTCGATCCCCTTGGCGTCGGGGCCCGGGCGATAGTCGGGAGGACGTTCCACGATGAAGTCAGGGTTGTCGTAGCCGGTCCATTTGCGCTGCTCGGGGTCCCACCAGACGTACTTCTTCCGTTCCGACCACGGCTTGCCGTCGAGATCAGCGGACGCGCGGTTGTAGAGCATGCGCCGGTTGGCTGGCCACGCCCAGCCCCATTCCGGCGCCACCCAGGTCTGCTGAGCCGCCGGCTTTCTGCGTGCTGGCTGGTTGACGCCATCTTTGTAGCAACCGCAGTAGATCCAGCAGCCGCAGACCGTGCTGCCGTCGTTCTTAAGTTCCTTGTACCCGGAGAGATATTTGTGATCCCCCAGGGTGTAGCCGCCAATCTCGGCGAGAACCTCCTCGGCATCCGGTTCCTCGATCGCGCCGATGCTGCGGTAGTCCCAGGTCAAGTCGCGCAGGGCAAGGTCCTTGGGCTCCGACGAGGCCCGGTACAGCTCCTTCAGCCGCCGGCCGAGATGCCAGATGAAGTGCAGTTCGGAGCGGCAGTCGCCGGGTGGCTCCACCGCCTTGTGGTGCCACTGCAACAGACGCTGGGTGTTGGTGAAGGTGCCGTCCTTTTCGGTATGGGCGGCGCAGGGGAAGAAAAATACTTCGGTGCCGATCTCTTCCGGTTTGACGTCACCGGCGACGATTTCGGGCGCTTTGCGCCAGAACTCCGCGGTCTCCGTGGGGGCGAAATCGCGCACAACGAGCCACTTCAGGTTGCGCAGCCCCTTACGCTGCAGGGCGCAGTTCATCGATCCAACTGCCGGATTTTCTCCCATGACGAAGTACCCCTGCACCTTGGAGTCGGCCATGGCGGCCACCGTCACCATGTGAGAGTGATCGCCCGAGATATGGGGCAGGTAGTTGTAGCACCAGTCGTTCTGCAAGGTCGCAGCGGGACCGTACCATGCCTTCAAGAGGGAAACCATGTACTTGGGGAACTCGCTCCACCACCCCGAGGCGGACTCGTTGTACTCCAGATATTTCTTTAGATCTGTGTCATAGGAGGCCTTGGGCATCGGGAGGTAGCCGGGGAGCATGTTGTACAGGGTCGGGATATCAGTGGATCCCTGGATGGAGGAATGCCCGCGCAGAGCCATGATGCCGCCGCCGGGACGGCCGATGTTGCCTAAGAGCATCTGCACAATGGCGGCGGTGCGGATGTATTGAACGCCGATTGAGTGCTGGGTCCAGCCGACGGCGTAGCAAAACGCGCTGGTCCGTTCCCGGCCGGAGTTGTCGCACAGGGCACGTGCCACCGTCTCGAACATCTCGGGCTGGATACCGCATGCCTCCTGCACTACTTCGGGCGTGTAGCGGGAGAAGTGTCTCTTCACGATCTGGAACACGCACAGCGGATCGGTGAGCGTGAAGTCGTGTTGTTCCGCCGCAACGATGGCGCCGCGTTCGGCGCGCGGCTCACCGGAGAACATTTCGCGGTGGCCGGCGGCAGGGGTCACTTCCAGGCCACGATACTGCCAGGACGATGGGTCGTACTGCCCCTTCTCTGCATTCCAGCCGCTGAACAGACCGTCCAGGTCCTCCGTGTCCTGATAGTCCTCGGAAACCAGGGCAGCAGCGTTGGTGTAGTTGATGACGTAGTCCCGGAACCAGCGCTCGTTACTGATGATGTAATTGATCAGGCCTCCCAGGAAGGCGATGTCGCTGCCGGGGCGGATGGGGACGTGAATGTCAGCGACGGCGCTGGTACGGGTGAAACGGGGATCGACATGAATGATGGTGGCGCCTCGACGTTTGGCCTCCATGACCCAGCGGAAGCCCACCGGGTGGCACTCGGCCATGTTGGAGCCCTGGATGACGATGCAATCGGAGTGCTGCAGGTCCTGCTGAAAGGTGGTTGCCCCTCCCCTGCCGAACGAGATCCCCAGACCGGGGACGGTGGAGGAATGTCAGATGCGTGCCTGGTTCTCCACCTGGATTATGCCCAGGGAGGTGAACAGTTTCTTGATGAGGTAGTTTTCTTCATTATCCAGGGTCGCGCCGCCCAGGTGTGCGATACCGAGCGTGCGTCGCAGCGGATGCCCCTGTTCGTGCTGGTCCTCCCAGGTTTCGTCGCGGGTCTGCTTGACCCGGTCAGCCACCATGTTCATCGCCTGTTTGAGCGGGATCTTCTCCCACCTCTTGCCGTAGGGGCGCCGATACAGGACGTTCATGACCCGGTGAGACCCGGTAACGAGTTGCATGGTTGCTGCCCCCTTAGGACAGAGGCACCCCTCCGAGATGGGAGAGTCGTAGTCTCCCTCTATGTCCATGATCTTGCCGTCCTTGACGTAGACCTTCTGGCCGCAGCCGACGCCGCAGAATGGGCAGACCGACCCCACTACCTTGTCCGCCTCCGCGATGCGCGGTTTCAGGTTGCGCGTCCGTTCGCTCATCGCGGACTCACCCAGTCCCGACGGATCGCCGTTAGTCAACTGGCGTAGCGCCGGCCATTTAAAGAGCCAATGTTCCTTTCCCATCGCCCGCTCCTTGCTAAACCGGGATAAAAACATTAGATCGGTTTAACAGTATTGGCGACAAAGTCAAACTTAAAAAGTCTCCAGCCAAAGCTCAGGGTTAAGGGTATAGTGTGACCTCGAACCACAGTCTGCCAGCAAAGATCAAATCCCCCCTGTCCCCCCTTTTACAAGGGGGGGAACCTGAACTCTGGTGCTGACCTGCGTGGCCAACAACCGACGGTTGCACCCAGTTGAGTGGAGCACGAAGCGCTTCACTACATATCACGTCCCCCCCTTTAACAAAGGGGGGACAGGGGGGATTTAGCTATGTCCCGGCACCTCCTTGCCATCACAAGAAACGGAACTACCTTGCCCACAAAGCGCAGCACGGGCACTCGCGTCCCCCCCTTGTTAAAGGGGGGCCAGGGGGGATTCAGCCTTGTTCCGAAATTACAATCACCATCTAAAATGGCCATCCCGTACACTGCGCAAACAGATGACCGAGGCCGAGCAGCTGCTGTGGTCTCACCTGCGGGGCAAGCAACTCCTCGGGCTCCAGTTCCATCGTCAGAAACCGCTGGGGCCTTATATTGTCGATTTCTTTGCTGCCGCCGCACAATTGGTGATTGAGGTCGATGGCTGTCAGCATCTTGAGGAGGAGCAGTGCAAGGGTGATGCTGCCCGAGACGTGTCTCTGAAAGAACAGGGATTGATGGTGCTGAGATTTGACAACCGGCAGGTATTAGTGGAAACGACAGCGGTATTGGAAGAAATATTTAGGATGTGCCAGCAAAGAGCAAATCCCCCTGCCCCCCTTTAACAAGGGGGGAACGTAAGTAACGTGCAGCGATTCGTTGACGAATTTGCTGTGGGGGGTCAGGCACTGGGTTGAATAAAGCAAATCCCCCCTATCCCCCCTTTAACAAGCGGGGGAGCCTGAAGCCAAGTGCAGCACTTCGTAGAACAATCTGCTGTAGGGCTCCGGTTCCCTGCTTCAATAAAAAAGCACCTGCTGGCGCAAGGCCGGCAGGTGCTTTTTGCATTATCTGAAGCGAGATTATTTAAAGGTGGTGAGGATGTACTTGGCGATGGCGTGGGCTTCGGCATCGGGCACTGCTTTGGCATCGAACTTGGTCATGCCGGGGCCGGGGTTGCGCATCTTGGCAACGATGTCCTTCTCGGTCTTGATGCCGTTGGCGGCGAGCTCTTTTTTGCCCAGGCCCTTGCTGGGTTTGATGATGTTGCCGCCTTTCGGGTGACAGGCGACACAGTGTTGGTCGAACTTGGCCTTGGCGTCGATCTTCTCGCCTTTCTTGGCCTCGGCAAAAGCGGGAACCGCGATTACGGACATAGACAGTACAGCAGCAGTAGCAACGAGAACTTTTTTCATGTTGATTCCTCCTTGGTAGTATCGGGGGGGCGTGCCCCAGTTGAGTATGCTTGCAGCCTTGACAATGACACCCGGCTTGAAAGCAAAAGCGGAATCAATGCTAGTCTAGATTTTCCTGTTGTCAATGACGCGACATGCTTTGCCTTCGGCTCGCGGAATGCTGTTGGGCTCCACCAGCTTCACCACGGCGCCGACGCCGAGCACGGAATCAATCTTCTTCTCCACCTGGTCCAGGAAGGCCTTCTGCTTCTTCATCTCGTCAAAGAAGATGTTCTCGGTTACCTCGATGCGGATCTCCAGGGTGTCCAGCGCACCCTTGCGATCCACGACCAACTGGTAGTGAGGTTGGCACCCTTCGATGGCGAACAGCACGTCCTCGATCTGCGACGGGTAGACGTTGACCCCCTTGATGATGAGCATGTCGTCGGAGCGCCCCATGGTTTTCTTCATGCGCACCATGGTTCTGCCGCAGTCGCACTTCTCGTAGTCCAGTGAGGTGATGTCGCGGGTCCGGTACCGAACCATCGGGAAGGCTTCCTTGGTGAGCGAGGTAAGCACCAGTTCGCCGACGCTGCCGGGAGGCAGCACGGCGCCCGTATCCGGGTCGATAATCTCGGCGATGAAATGATCCTCGGAGATGTGCATGCCGCGCTTGCACAGGCACTCGCCGGCGACGCCCGGGCCGATCACCTCGGAGAGGCCGTAGTTGTCGGTGGCGGTGATGCCGAGCCGTTCCTCAATCTCGCGGCGCATCGCCTCGGACCAAGGCTCGCCGCCGAAGAGACCGACCTTCAGAGTGAGACCCTTGGGATCGATCCCCATTTTCTCCATCCGCTCCGCGATGGTGACGGCATAGCTCGGCGTAGAGACCAGCGCGGTGGTGCGGTAGTCCTGCATGATCATGATCTGCTTTTCGGTGTTGCCCGACCCCATCGGGATGACGGAAGCGCCGATCATTTCGGAACCGTAGTGCAGGCCAAAAGCACCGGTGAAGAGACCATAGCCGAACGCGATCTGCACCACGTCGTCACTGTTAACCCCGGCCGCAGTCATAAAGCGGGCAACGAGGCTGGACCAGACCTTCAGGTCGTGCTTGGTGTAGCCCACGACCGTCGGCTTGCCGGTGGTGCCCGAGGAGGAGTGGATGCGAACCACCTCGCGCAGCGGCACTGCGAACATGCCGTACGGGTAGTTGAGGCGTAGGTCCTCCTTGGTGGTGAACGGGAGCTTGGCCAGGTCGGCGAGGGATCGGACGTCCTCGGGGACGATCCCCATTTCCTTGAACCTGTTGCGGTAGCAGGTGACGTTCTTGTAAACGCGGTTCAGAGTAGCCTGGAGCCGCTCCAATTGGAGCTGCTCGATCTCCTCCCGCGGCATGCACTCGTATTCGGGCTCCCAAATCTGCATAGCTACCTCTCCCAAATTTCTTTCTTGTCGCGCCCCAGATAGGCGCGCTGCACATCCTTGTTTTCCAACAGTTCGGACGCCTTTCCTTCAAGTATCACTTTACCGGTCTCGAGGACGTAGCCGCGATCTGCGACCTTCAGCGCGGCGCGTGCGTTCTGCTCCACCAGGAGGATGGTGGTCCCCTCCTCGCTGCGCAGGCGCTCGATCACCTTGAAGATGTCCTGCACCACCAGCGGGGCAAGTCCCATGGACGGCTCGTCCAGAAGCAAGAGCTTCGGGCGTGCCATAAGCGCGCGACCGATGGCGAGCATCTGCTGCTCACCGCCGGAGAGGGTCCCGGCAGCCTGGCGGCGACGTTCCTTGAGTCGCGGGAACATCTGGTACATTCGCTCCAGGTCCGTTCCGATGTCGTGTCTCTGTCCGCCGGCCCGGTAGCGCAGGTAGGCGCCCAGCTCCAGGTTTTCCTCGACCGTGAGCGGGTTGAAAACCTGGCGTCCTTCCGGCACCTGGGACAGCCCCAGCGAGACCACGCGATCCGCGGCCTGCCCGACGATATCCTTCCCTTCGAGCAGGATCTCCCCGCTGGCGGTGGGGATGATGCCGGAGAGCGTGTTGAGCAGCGTGGTCTTCCCCGCGCCGTTGGCGCCGATAAGGGTCACTATCTCGCCGGCCTTCAGGTGCAGCGATACGTTCTTGAGCGCGTGCACCTTCCCGTAATAGGCGTTGATGTTCTTGATCTTTAGCATTTGGTTCCTTAAAAGACTCCCCTCGCCCTCCGGGAGAGGGGCTGGGGGTGAGGGCGCCGCAATATGCGCCTCACTCACTTCGTGGCACAGCCCTCACCCGCCCTTCGGGCACCCTCCCCCTCCGGGGAGGGAACTGGACTAGCCTATTCCTCCCCGAGGTACGCGGTGATAACGGCCTGGTTGTCCTGGATCTGGCGCGGGGTCCCTTCCGCCAGCATGGAGCCCAGGTTGAGGACCACCAACTGGTCGCAGATGTCCATGACCAGGTCCATGTCGTGCTCGACCAAGGCCACCGTCACGCCAAGGTCTCGGATCCGCTTAATCAGCTCGGCCAACTCCGCCGTCTCGCTGCTATTGAGGCCCGCCGCCGGTTCGTCCATCAAAAGGATCTTCGGCTCCAGCGCCATGGCGCGCGCGATCTCCAAAAGCCGTCCCTTGCCGAAAGACAGAGTGCCAGCCTGGACCTCGGCCAGCTCCTGGATGCCGACGAAGTCGAGCAGTTCCATGGCCCGCGCGCGTATGCGGCGCTCCTCGCTCATCTGCCAGGGCATCCGGAACGAGCAGGCGAATAAGCCGGAGCTGCTCTGGGTGTGCAGACCGACCATGACGTTCTCCAGCACGGTCATCTTGCCGAAGAGCTCGATGTTCTGGAAGGTGCGCACCAGTCCCAGCCGCGCGCGCCCTTCCGGCGGCAGCTTGGAGATGTCCTTCCCCTCCAGGAGCACGGCTCCGCTGGATGGGGGATAGATCCCGGTGGCGACGTTGAAGAGCGTGGTCTTGCCTGCGCCGTTGGGACCGATGATGCCGGTGATGGAGCCCTTGCCGACATTGAAGCTGATACCCTCCAGGGCGATCAGTCCGCCGAACCTCTTGCCGATTCCGTTCAGGCTAAGCATCGCTCCCCTCCGTTACCTTCTTCGCCGGCACCAGGAGCCGGAACAGCGCCGGAATCCCCTCCACCAGGCCGCCGGGGAGGTAGATGGTCATGGTAATCAGCAGGAGGCCGTACACGATGATGTCGTAGTCCTGGAAGGTGCGCAGCATCTCGGGGAGCAGGGTCAGCAGCAAGGCACCCAGGATGGAGCCGTACACGCTCCCCAGGCCGCCGATAACCACCATGGTGAGCAGCTCAACCGACATGCTGAACCCGAAGGAGTTGGGCGAGATAAAGGTCATCACGTGACAGTACAGGCTCCCCATGATGGCGGACATGAATGCCGACAGGGTGAATACCTGCACCTTCATGAGCCTCGCATTGACGCCCATGACGCGGGCGGCCACCTCCGAATCGTGGATGGCGCGCAGGCCGCGCCCGAAACGGGAGTTGACCAGGTTCAGCGATAAGAGGATCATCCCAAGCGCGAAGACCCAGACCAGGTAGTAGTTCTTCAGGTCAGAGTCGAAGGTGAGGCTGCCGATGCTGAGATTGGGAATGCCGGAGAGGCCGGACGGGCCGCCGGTGAGGTCTACGGTCTCGTTGAAGGCGATGTTGACGATGACGCCGACGCCGAGGGTGGCCATGGCCAGGTAGTGCCCTTTCAGGCGCAGCACCGGGAAGCCGATGGCGAAGGCGAAGGCAGCGACGCAGAGGGCGACGGCGATCATGGCGAGCCAGGGGTTGAGGCCGTAGGCGGTAGTGAGCACGCCGGAACCGTAGGCGCCCAGGCCGAAGAAGGCAGCCTGCCCGAGCGAGATCTGGCCAGCGTAGCCCAACAGGAGGTTGAGCCCCAGGGCGAGCACGCTGTTGATCCCGACAAAGATAAGGACGTTGGTAAGATACCCACCGGAGAGCGGCAGCGGGATAAGCAGCACCACGAGGGCAAAAAAGAGAAATTTTATTCTGTCCGATTTCAAAGTAAAACCTTTAAACCCTTTCTGTTTCGCCCTTCTTGAAAAGCCCCTGCGGCCTGATGAAAAGGATCAGGAGCAGGATGAAAAATGCGATGGCGTCCTTATAACCGGAGGAGATGAGGCCGGCGCCGAGCGACTCGAGGGTGCCGAGGATCAGGCCACCCAACACGGTGCCGAGACCGCTCCCCATGCCGCCCATGATGGCGGCACAGAATCCCTTCAACCCCAGCATGACGCCGACGTCGTAGGCGGTCATGGTGAGCGGCGCGATGATCACCCCTGCCAGCGCACCGACCGCGGCGGAAATCACGAAGGAGAAGAGCACCATGCGCCCGACGCTGATGCCGACCAGGTTTGCGGCGCGGCGGTTGAAGGAGCAGGCGCGCATGGCCTTGCCGCTGATAGTGTGGTTGAAGAAGAGTCGGCAGCCGATGATGACCAGCACGGTGACGCCGAAGATCCAGAGATGCTGCGGTAGCAGGGTCGCCCCGGCGATGCTGATCGGGTCGGTCCCGGAAAAGGCCGGCAGCGCCTGGGTGTCCTTGCCCCACAGCAGCATCACCAGGCCGCGAATCAGGATGCTGGCGCCGATGGTGATGATGATGAGCATGAGCGGGGTGGCGTTTTTGAGCGGCCGGATGGCCAGCCGCTCGAAAACAAGGCCGATGATAGTGGTTACCGCTACCGCGACGACGATGGCCGCCAGCAGCGGCAGATGCAGCACGTTCAGCGAGAAGATGGTCAACACCCCGCCCAGCATGACGAACTCACCCTGGGCGAAGTTGATGATCCCGGTCGAATTGAAGATGATGGCGAAGCTGAGGCCAATAAGGGCGTAGATGGAACCTGTGGCGAGCCCCGATATGACGAACTGCGTTACCTGGTTTAAAAGCTCCATGAATCCTCTTTACCTACTTGACCAGCACCCAGTCTTTTTTGCGCACTTCGACCAGGGTAAAGGCATCCTTGGTCAGACCGGCGTGGTCCTTGGCGGAGTAGCTGAACACACCGCCGATACCCGGGAAGTTGCGAGTATTTTCCAGCGCATTGCGGATACCGGCAGGGGTGTCGCCGCCTTTCTCGATGGCGCCTTTCAGCAGCATGACCGCATCCCAAGCGTGGCCGCCAAAGTGGTCACCCTCGGCCCTGAAGTGGTTCTGATAATCCTTGATGAAGGCAAGCAGAGAGGGTTTTTGCTTGTCGGTTTTCGGCAGAAGGTCGGCGACCAGCACCTTGCCGGACGGCAGCTTGATCCCCTCGGCTGCATCGCCGGCCAGCTCGATGAACTTCTTGGAGGAGACGCCGTGGCTCATGTACACCGGGATGGTGAGGCCGAGCTGCTTGGCGTTTCTGGCGATGACGGCCGGCCCCGGGTTGGTGCCCCAGCAGATGAGGGCCTGGGCCTGGGAACCGCGGATCTTGGCCAGTTGCGCGGTCATGTCGGTGTCCTTGGGACCGTAGGTGTCGTCGGAAAGGATCTGGATGCCGTAGTGCGCTGCCTGCGCCTTCAGTTGCTCCCGGCCGGAAGCGCCGAAGCCGTCAGAGACGGTCAGGATGGCGACCTTGGTCTTCTTCTCCTTCTTCAGCTGCTCGTAGATCTTCGCCACGGCCAGCCCGTCGTTCTGGGCGGTCTTGAAGACCCACTTTTTCACCGGCTCGGTGATCTTGCTGCCCGCCGCGCAGGAGATGAGCGGTACCTGGGCCTTCTCGACGATGGGGATGATAGCCATACTGTCACCGGTGGTGCTGGGACCGATGATGGCGACCACCTTGTCGTTCTTGACGAGCTTGTTGGCGAGCTGAACGGCCTTGGTGGCATCCCCGCCGGTGTCGTAGGTGATCAGCTCCAACTTGCGCCCCTTGACGCCGCCGGCCTTGTTGATCTCGTCAACCACCATCTGCGCAGTGTTACGCTCGGGCTCGCCGAGGAACGACGCGGGGCCGGTCACGGCGAAGAGCGCGCCGATCTTGATCGGCGGAGCTGCCAGTGCGGCGGTGGACAGGCAGAATAATGCAAACGAAGCAAAAGCAGTCGAGACTAGTTTTTTCACGATTTCCCTCCCCTTTTGAGCGGCACTCCTGCCGCAGGTCGTTATTTTACGATGACCCAGTCGCCCTTAACGATGCGGACCATCTCGAAGGCGCCCAGATCGAGGCCGTTGTGATCGGTCGGCGACATCTTGAAGACGCCGGACACGCCTACCATGCGGCCGTTTTTCTCGATACCGTCGCGGATCTGGGCCGCGGTGGCGGCCCCTTTCTTGATGGCCGCGGCGATCAACTGGAAGCCGTCGTAAGCGTAGCCGCCGAAGGTGGAAGCCTCGACGCCGTAGCTTTTCTTGTAGTCGGTGTTGTAGTCCTTGAGCAGTTTCGCCTGCGGGTCGCTCGCCTTCAGCAGGTCGAACACGGCCAGTTTGCCGGCGGGGAGCATGATCCCCTTGGCGGCCTGCGCGGTGGCCAGCTCGATGTACTTCTTGGAGGCGACGCCGTGGCTTTGGTAGACCTGGGTCTTGATGCCCAGCTGCTGGATGTTGCGAGTGATGATGGCCGGGCCGGGATTGGTGCCCCAGCAGATGATGGCGTCCGGTTTAGCAGCCTTGATCTTCGTAAGCTGCGGGGTCATGTCGGTGTCTTTGGGCGAGTAGACTTCGTCAGCCACGATCTTGAAGCCGCGCTTGGCGGCCATCTGCTTCAGCTGTTCCCGTCCGGAGGAACCGAAGGAATCGGAGACGGTGATCAGGGCGATGTTCTTCTGCTTCAGCTTCTCCGCCTGAATCAAGATCTTCTCCGCCGCAACATGGTCGTTGGCGGGAGTCTTAAAGACCCATTTCTTGACGGGGTCGGTGATCTTGATGCCGGCGGCGCAGGAAACGAGCGGGATCTGTTCTTTCTCGGCGACCGGGATGACGGCCATCGATTCACCGGTGGTGCTCGGTCCGATGATGGCGACTACCTTGTCGTTCTTGATCAGCTTGTTGGCGAGTTGCACAGCCTTGGTGGCGTCCCCGCCGGTGTCGTAGACGAAGAGCTCGATCTTGGAGCCGTTGATGCCCCCCTTGGCGTTGGCCTCTTTGACCAGCAGTTCAAGGGTGTTCTTTTCAGGTTCGCCAAGGAAGGAAGCAGGACCGGTAACGGCGAAGAGTCCCCCGATCTTGATCGGAGCCGCGGCGAAGGCCGCGCTGGCACTGCACAGAAGCAGCATGGTGATACCGATTACAGCGAACATCTTTCTCATCTGTTGCCCCCCTCTATATGGTTAACCCAACGAATATCAGAAGGTTATGCTACTACAGTTAAAGCAACGGTTCAGATCGGAGGTCTTGCGGGCACATACTCCTCCCCCCGGAGGGGGGAGGCTGGGAGGGGGGAAGATTCAAAGGGACGAGGTGTGGGGCACCCCCCCCCACACCCCCCCCCCGGGGG